>JBDRGX010000089.1:0-8010 GCA_043817485.1 bacterium | reverse complement strand
ATTTTCTGATAGAGAAAGAGTAGATTCCTGTATTCACAGGAATGACAATAGAATAATTTTATGTTTTATTTTAAATTTTGCTTATGAAATTTTCAAAAAGTAATTTTTTTACCAATTGTGACACAGTCTCATGAATTGCCCTTACATACAGGGACACGGCGTTCGCTTTTACAAATACAATTTACAATTTAATTTTTTCATTACGAGGTATTTACTTTGCTTTTAGAATTAAAATTAAAAGATTTTGTTTTTATTGAAGAATTAGTAATAGAATTTTGCAATGGTTTAAATATTCTTACAGGAGAAACAGGTGCTGGAAAATCTATTATTATAAATGCTATCAATTTACTTTTAGGAGAAAAAGCAAAAGAAAATTTTATTCGTCAAGGCTCTTCTAAAACAGTTATAGAAGGAATTTTCAACATATCTTCTATCCCAGAAATAAAAACTTTACTTGAATCACAAGATATTATAGTAGATGATGAAATGATTATTAAAAAAGAATTTTTTGATACTGGACGAACAAAAACTTATATAAATGGAAATTTTGCATTACCTTCTTTACTTCAAAAAATTGGAGAAAAATTAGTAGATTTTCATGGACAATATGAACATCAATCTCTTTTAAAAAAAGAAACTCATTTAGATTTATTAGATAGATTTGGAAATTTAATTAGTTTAAAAAATATTGTTCAAGATTTATTTAGTAAATGGATTATTTTGAAAAATAAATTAGAAAAATTCATTCTTTTAGAAAATCAAAAAAAAGAAAAATTAGATTTATTAGAATTTCAACAAAATGAAATAAAAGATGCTAATTTAAAGATTAATGAAGATGTTGAATTAGAGCAAGAAAAAAATATTTTAAAAAATAGCCAAATACTTTATACATTAGCAGAAGAAGCTTATTTTAAATTATATGAAAATGAAAATTCTGTTATTGGAAATATAGAAAAAATTGCTTTTTTATTAAAAAAAATAACACAAATTGACAATTCTTTATTTTCTCATTTTGAAAATTTTGAATCTTTAAGTTATCAAATTAAAGATATTAGTAATGAAATTTTAATTTATAAAAATAAATTGATTTTTGATGAAGATAGATTAAATATAGTTGAAGAAAAATTTATGGAAATAAATAGATTAAAAAAAAAGTATGGAAAAACTATTGAAGAAATATCTGAAAAATATTTAGAAATAAAAAAAAGTTTAGAAGAAATTTTTTCTGAACAAGAAGAAATTGAAAAAATTAAAATAGAAATTTTCAATCTTGAACAAAAATTAATTTCTAAAACAATAGAACTTTCTGAAAAAAGAAAATCTATATCAAAAGAATTTCAAAAAAAAGTGGAAAATGAACTTGTGGATTTAGGAATGAAAAAAATAAAATTTGAAGTAAATTTTATAGTAAAAGAAATAGAAAATAGTTTTTTAAAATTAGAAGGGAAAAATATTCAAGTAACAGAATTTGGATTTGATTTTGTAGAATTTATGATTTCTCCGAATAAAGGAGAATCATTAAAACCATTAGCAAAAATTGCTTCTGGTGGTGAAATTTCAAGAATAATGTTATCTATAAAAAAAATATTAGGAGAATCTGATAAAATTCCAAGTTTAATATTTGATGAAATAGATACTGGAATTAGTGGCCAAATAGGAACAATGTTGGGAAAAAAATTAGAAGATATTGCAAAAACAAAACAAATAATTTGTATTACACATCTTTCTCAAATTGCTTGTAGAAAAGGGAATCATTATAAAATTGAAAAAAACATAAAAAATGATAAAACCTTTATTTCTGCTTTTAAATTAAACAAAGAAGAAAGAATAAAAGAAATAGCAAGGATATTATCTGGAAAAGAAATTTTATCTTCTGCTATTTTACATGCTCAAAAAATGATAGAAGAGGATTAAAAATGATTACAAAAAATTTAATAAATGCATATCACAATGAATTTAAAAAAGTAGCCATAAAAGCAGCAAAAGAAGCGGGAAAGATTTTAATAGAGCATTTTGGCAAAACAACTCGTAAAATGAAAAGTAATAGAGAAATTGTTACAATTGCTGATGTTTTGTCAGAAAAAAAAAATTTATCAAATCATTAAACAAAACTTTTCAGATCATAATATTGTAGGAGAAGAATTATATAAAGAAAAATCTAAATCAGATTATTGTTGGATTATTGATCCATTAGATGGAACTAATAATTATGCTTATAATTATCCATTTTTCTGTACTTCAATTGGTTTAACTTATAAAGAAGAAGTTATTTTAGGAGTTATTTTTGATCCTTTGAAAAATGAATTATTTGAAGCAAGTATTATTGATAGTTCAGCTTTTTTAAATGGAAAAGAAATAAAAGTAAATTCTGTAAATAATATTGCAAAAGCAAAATTTTCAACTGGATTTTGTTATCATTTGGAAAAAATGAAAGATAACAATATAGACCATTTTCAAAAAGTACTTTTTTCTACATTGGGATTAAGAATTGATGGAGCTGCAGCATTAGATTTATGTTATGTTGCTTGTGGTAGATCCGATGGTTATTGGGAAATTGGTTTAAAATCTTGGGATATGGTAGCTGGAAAAATAATTGTAGAAAAAGCAAAAGGAATTGCCACAGATATTAAAGGAGAAAAATTTTCTTTAAATAAAGATAATATTTTAGTTACTAATAAAAAATTACATTCACAAGTATTAGAAGTTATGTGGGAAAAGAAAAGTTTTATAAAAAAATAAAAAGGAAACATAATGGAAATATTTTTTGCTATTATTAGCTTTATCATAGGTGCAATAATTATTTATTTTTATAGTAAAGCATCATTAGGAAGTAAAATATATATAAATGAAAATATGATTACAAATCTTAAATCTGAAATTCAAAAAAAAGATGAAGAGATAGAAAAGCTTCGTTTAAATTTAGATAATGAAAAAATAGAAAAAGTAACCTCTCAAACACGATTAGAAAATTCTCAAAAAAATCTTGAAGAACAAAAAAAACTTTTTGAAGATGCTACTTTAAAACTTAAAGATACTTTTAATGCTCTTTCTGCAGAATCTTTAAAAAATAATAATCAGATTTTTTTAGAGATTGCAAAAAACACATTAGAAAATTTTATTACAGAAGCAAAAGGAGATCTTAATAAACGTCAAGAATCAATAGATTTATTAATAAAGCCCTTAAAAGAATCATTAGACAAAATGGAAAATGCGAGACAACAAGCTTATGGAGGATTAGAAAAACATTTAGAAAATCTTTCAATCACTCAAGAAAAACTTCAAAAAGAAACAACGACTTTATCAACAGCACTTAGAAATCCAAAATCTATAGGGAAATGGGGAGAAATAACTTTAAAACGAGTAGTTGAAATTTCTGGAATGTCTTCATATTGTGATTTTGTTGAACAGTATTCTATGAAAACAGATGAAGAAAAGCAACAAAGACCAGATCTTATTGTAAAATTACCAGAAGGCCGTAATATTGTTATAGATGCAAAAATTTCTTTAGAATCATATACCAAAGCTCTTGAAACAAATGATGAATCTTTGCGTAAAGAATATCTTGAAAACCATGCTGATAACATAAAAAAACATATTCGTTCTCTTGGAAATAAAGCTTATTGGAAGCAATTTAATTTAAGTCCAGATTTTGTAGTTTTGTTTTTACCAGGGGAATGTTTTTTTAGTGCTGCTTTAGAACAAAATGAAAATCTTATAGAAGAAGGAATTAGAAACCATGTTATTATTGCAACTCCTACAACTATTATTACTTTATTGAAAACAATAGCTTATGCTTGGCAACAACAAGAAATTACACAAAATACTCAACAAATTTGGGAATCTGGAAAAGAACTTTTTGATAGACTTTGTAAATTTATAGAATATTTTAATAACATTAAAAAAGGGCTTTGTTCTGCTAATCAATCATATAATGAAGCATTAAGTTCATGGAATGCAAGAGTTATGCCTGGATTTAAAAAATTTAAAGAGCTTAAAATAGTTTCAGAAGAAAAAAAAATACCTATTATAGAACCAATAGAAACTTATTTTAAAGAAATTGCATATCAAGAAAAAAAAGAGGAAAATAATGGAAATAAAAACGATTAAAATAAATAAGCCCGATGATTTAAATATTATAATTGGACAAGCACATTTTATTAAAACTATAGAAGATATTTATGAAGCATTAATTTCTTCTGTTTCAGAAATAAAATTTGGAATTGGTTTTTGTGAATCTTCTGGTCCTTGTCTTGTACGATTTGAAGGAAATGATGAAGAATTAAAAAATCTTGCAGCAGAAAATGCTTTAAATGTAGGTGCGGGACATAGTTTTATTATTTTAATGAAAAATGCTTTTCCTATAAATGTTTTAAATGCTATAAAAAATATTTGTGAAGTTTGTTCTATTTATTGTGCGAGTGCAAATCCAATTGAAATAATTATTGCAGAAACTACACAAGGAAGAGGTATTTTAGGAGTTATTGATGGAAAAAAATCTTGCGGAATAGAACAAGAAAATGATATAAAACAAAGAAAAGAATTTTTGAGAAAAATTGGCTATAAAAAATGAGAAGATGTTGTAAAATAATTGCTTTATTGATCATAATTTTTCTTATTTGTTTGTATAGTTATAATCAAGGGAATAAAGAATTATCTCCAGAAAAATGTTTAAAATATCCAGAAAAATATGATACTTGTGAATTAATTTGTAGAAATTGGAAAATTGTAAATTTAGAAAAAGATGGGTTTGAAATTAAAAAAGGAAGACAAAAAATATGGATAAAAATTAAAAATGAAAATATTGTTAAAAGATTTAAAAAAGATGAAATTGTCAGTATAAAAGGGATTTTTTATAAACAAGGATATATCAAATTACAAAAATTTCATATTCATAAAAATAGAAAATCAAAACAAATTTTTTCTATTTTTTCAGTTATTTTAGTTTTATTTTTATTTTTTTCTTGTTATGAATTTGATTTCAAAAAATTAATTTTTAAGGAAAGAAAAAATGCCGGATTTAATCACCCATTTTATAAGTATTTTTGTAATTAGAAGATGGTTGAAAAATATTTGGTTGAGAAACCTTTGGTTGCAAAACCTTTGTTTAGTTTATTTAGGTGTAATTTTACCAGATATTTTTTCAAGAACTTTTCAAGAATTATTTCCAGATTTTAGATATTTTTTTATGCCCTTACATACACCTTTTACTCTTTTAATAGTATGCTATTTAATTGCTCAATTTTTTGATAAAAATCTTTTTAAAAAAGTTTTTACAAGTTTAATTATAGGTGTTTTTTGTCATTTTTTTTTAGATTCGTTTCAAATACTTTTTGAAGGTGATAAATATTCTTGTTTTTTTTTGTTTTGGACACCTAAAATACCTATTTTTTGGCCAGAAGATTGTATTTTAGCTTTACCTTATTTGATTGGAGTAACAGTTATTATAGAATTTTTTATATTTATTAAAAAAAGGACATAAAAATGGAAAATGAAAATTTATATGCAGAAAGAATGAATCCAGATGTAATAAATTTAGATATAGAATATAGAAGTTTTTTTGAAAGACATGTTGCAGTTTATGAATTTACTAAAAAATTTATTAATTCACAAGATACAGTTTTAGATAATGGGTGTGGAATTGGCTATGGTACTTTTTCATTATCTCCTTTTGTTTCTAAAATTATTGGCATAGATATTTCTGAAGAGGCTATTTATAAGTCAAAACAAAAATATCAACATAAAAATCTTTGTTTTGAAATAATGGATTCACAAAATTTAAAATTTTCAAATGATAGTTTTGATTTAATTTGTTCTTTTCAAGTAATTGAACATATAAAAGAATTAAATTTATATTTAAACGAAATGAAAAGAGTAATAAAACAAAATAAAACTATTATTATTTCTACACCTAATAAATATACATTTTCTTTGCAAGAAGATGTTGGAAATCCATTCCATATAAAAGAATTTTATCCCGAAGAATTACAAAAAATTTTTTTAAAATATTTTTCTAATGTAGAATTGTATGGATTATTTGGAAAAAATGTTTTTATTGATGAATATTTTCAAAATAAAGAAGGAAGTTCATTGTTTTGTAAAGATAAACTAAAATTACGAAAAATAATTTCTTCAAGCATAAAACAAAAAATATTAAAATTAATTAAATTTTGGACAGAAAAAAAAATGTCTAAAATTAAATCATCAAATTTTATAATTAAAAAAGAAAATTTAGATAAGTGTTTAGATATTATAGCAATTATAAAAAAATAATAATTTTTCATTCAAAAATTTAGAAAGAGATATAATTATATATAACGGCAAAAAATAGTTAACGAACAATTCAAAAAAAAATATGCAAGTAGATGTATTTATGGATAAAGTTAAGTCGTTATATATATTAAAGCCTGAAGGGCTGATATTATTATAGCAATTATTAAATAATTACCGTTAAACCCCGAAGGGGTGACATTGTTGTAGAAAGTATATTATATATAAATAACACAAAACAAAATTAAGAATTGTGTTTTTGGAATTAAAAAAAATGATACAAATTGGCAATCTTAAATTAGAGAATAATATTTTTTTAGCACCAATGGCTGGTGTAACAGATATAACTTTTAGAATTATTTGTAAAAAAGCCGGTTGTGATCTTACTTATACTGAAATGATTACTGCAAGGGGTATTTTTCATAAAGACAAAAGAACTAATCGTATGATACAAATACTTCCTGAAGAAAAACCTGTTGCTATTCAGTTGTATGGAAATGAACCTGAAATAATAGCAAAAGCATGTGAAAAATTAAATGAAAATGATGACATTTGCTTGATAGATATAAATATGGGTTGTCCTACTAAAAAGGTTGTTAGAAGAGGGGAAGGTGTAGCACTTATGAAAAACCCTAAATTAGCAGCATCTATTATAAAAGAAGCAAAAAAAGTTACAAATAAGCCCATAACAGCCAAAATACGAAAAGGATTTGATGCAAAAAATATAAATGCAGTTGATTTTGCAAAAGAATTGGAAGATGCAGGTGTTGATGCAATTACAATTCATGGAAGAACAGGTGAACAAAAATATGAAGGTGTTGCAGATTGGGATATAATTAAAGAAATAAAAAAAATAGTTAAAATACCTGTTATTGGTAATGGCAGTATTTTTAATGCTTATGATGCAGTAAAAATGTTTCAGATAACAGAATGTGATGGAATAATGATTGCGAGAGGAGCAATTGGTAATCCATGGATTTTTCATGAAATTAAACAAATGTTAAAAGAAAAAAATATAACTCAACCAATAAACAATGAAAAAATTATGTTATTTGATGAACTTTTCAAAAGAACAATTACACATTATGGCGAATATCGTGGTACATCAAAAATGCAAAAACATATTAAAGCATATAAAAAAACCTTAATCTAATTTTTTTTTTAGAAAATAATTTACATAATTCCTGTAGGACAATCTTTTGTGGTTGTCTGTAATTTTCCAATAACGGACAATGTCACCTTCTATAATAATATCACCCTTTCGGGGTTAGAATTATCGGGAGAAACATTGAAATTTATTTTAAATTGAAAATTTCAAATTGAAAATTCTCCCAATCCAAAATCTAAAATTTAAAAATTCCTTTAGTCATTCGAATTTGTTTCTGATTTCGATATTCTGATTTTCTTCTTTTTAGTTTATTGCAAATTAGCGTTTAAATGCGACTTGGTATAAATAAAAAAAGGGATTGGAAAACTCCAATCCCTTTTTTTTTGTAAATGTTCTCGAATTTTTATCTAAACAATTGTTTTACTTTTCCCCAATTTGTATTTTCAATATTAGAAGCAGAATATTCCATTGTTAATGTAGATCCGTACTTATCTTCGAGACTGTGTCGCAATAGAAATTTGGCATGAGAAGTATACAACATGTTGTGCCAATATTAGCAATAAATACTATATATGGGATAGTTTTGCCATTAATTATCAATTGTATATATAAAGACTTAAATTAGTTGATATAAA
>JBDRGX010000088.1:0-12253 GCA_043817485.1 bacterium | reverse complement strand
GTTTTTAAATTATTATCTTATCGTTCTTATACAATTTTTGAATTAGAAAAAAAATTAAAAAACAGAAAAATTTCAAAAGAAGAAATAGAAAAAACAATTAATTTTTTTAAAAAATTAAATTTAATAGATGATAGATTGTTTGCTAAACAATGGATTGAGCAAAGAATAAGATTTAAACCAAGAGGTAAAAAATTAATAGAAAAAGAACTTTTATTTAAAGGAATTTCCAAAGAATTATTACTCAAGAATTAAATATTGCTTTTGAAGAAAACAAAGAAATAGATCTTGCCATTCTATTAATAAAAAAAAAGAAATTAAATCAAAAAGAAAAAATATATCAATATCTTTTACAAAAAGGATTTTCTTTTGAAACTATAAAAGAAGCTTTTCAATCTTTTCAAAAATTTTATAAGTAAATTCATCTACAACAAACTACAAGGTATCAAAATACCTAATAAACTTAAATGATTAGGAGAGAAAAAAATGAAAAAAAATACTTTTATTATATTAGGAATATTTTTTATTCTTTTAGGATACTATTATTTTTTTGAAGCAAAAAAAACAAAAACAGAATTGATAAATAAAAATCTTTTTACAGTGAAACAAGAAAATATTGATAAATTTTCTATAAAACATAGCAATATTTCTATAATTTGCAAAAAAGAAAAAGATCAGTGGTTGTTAATAAATCCTTTAAAAGACAATGCAGATATTAATATGGTAAAAAAAATTCTTGAAGAAATTACAAATTTATCGTATCATAAAAAAATTTCAAAAAAAGAAATAAAAAAAACTTCTTTATTTGGTTTTTCTAATCCTCAATTAGAATTTAATTTTTGGAATAAGGGAACAAAAGAAACACTTTTTATTGGAGAAAATACCCCTATTGAAGGATATGTTTATGTAAAAAAAAATAAAGATGAAAATATTTATTTAGTAGGGGAAGAAATTCTTTTTACTTTAAGACAAGATGCCATAAGTTTAAGAAATAAAAAAGTTTTATTTTTTAAAAAAGATGATGTTGTAAGAATAAAAATTGAATATCCTAAAAAAAATATTGAAGCTATTAAAAAAACTGAAAAAAAATGGGATTTAATTTCTCCTTTACAAACAAAAGCTGATAAATATATTATAGATAATGTTTTTACTACATTAGAAAATTTAGAAATAATGGAATTTATTCCATATTCTGAAAATAATTTTAAATATTATAATTTAGATAAACCCAAAATTAAAATTACTTTAGAGTTAAAAGGAAATGAAGTAAAAAAAATTAGTTTTGGGTTAAGAGAAAAATTAGAATCTGCTCCATCATATGCTCCTCCTGAAGTACAAAAACAAAAAATAAAAAATAAAGAAGTTTATGCTAAAGTAGAAGGTAAAGAAGAAATTTTTGCAGTAAATGAATGGACAATAGAAGAACTTACAAAAGATGCAGAAATATTTCAAGACAAAAGAGTTTTTGATTTTGAATTTGAAGAAATTCATAAAATTTGTTTAATTTATCCAAATCAAGAATTTATTTGCACTAAAAAAAACAAAGAATGGTATTTAGAAAAACCAATAAAAACATTAGCTGATAAATATGTAATAGAAGAAATTATTAGAAATGTTTCTAATATAAAAGCAAAAAAAAACATAGAAAATGTAAATAATTTAAGTAAATATGGATTTGATAAACAAATAATTTTAGAAGGAAAAAATCAAAAAATTGTGTTTTTTTTGGGAAATAAAAAAGATGAAAAAGTTGTTTACGGATTAAATGAAGCAGAAAAGAATAAAGTATTTACAATGGAAGAATGGACAACAACTAATTTAACAAATAAAGATTTAATTAGTTTAAGAGAAAAAAATGTTTTTAATTTTAAAAAAGAAAATGTTAACTCTTTTAAAATTAAATACTTATCAAAAACTATTTCTGGAATAAAGAAAAATGAAAAAATTTGGCAAATAAAAATTAATCGTAAAAAAAGAAATATAGAATCTGCTACAATAAATTTGTTTTTAGATTCACTTAGTAATTTAAGAACAAATGAATTTATAAAAGATAATTTAAAACCTTTATCAGAATATCAATTAGATTCAGCCAAAATTGTTATTTCTCTTGAAATAGGAAAAAAACAACAAAAAGTAATTTTAATTGGAAAACCTACAGAAAATAAAGAAAGTTATTATGCTCAAATTGAAAAAATAAAAGAAATATTTTGTTTACCTTTTTATCAAATTAAAGATATTGAAAAAAAAATTATAGATTTAGAAAAAAACTAAATAAATAATATTATTAACAAATTGCCATCAGAAATAAAATGTTGCAATTTTGTTATTTTATATATAACGGCAAAAAATAGTTAACGAACAATTCAAAAAAAAATTATGCAAGTAGATGTATTTACGGATAAAGTTAAGTCGTTATATATATTAAAGCCTGAAGGGCTGATATTATTATAGCAATTGTTAAATAATTACCAATTAAACCCCGAAGGGGTGACATTGTTGTAGAAGGTATATATAAGCAAAAATGTAAGAGAAAAGGTACATGGGATACAGGAATTAAAATTTATGCAAGCAAATGTATTTATGGATAAAGTTAAGTTTTTATGCCAATTAACTTAAGTCGTTATATATAGATTTAATTATTTTTTAATTGTTTCGTATTTCGATATTAGTTTTTACACCAATATCTCGTTTCTACAGAACGAATTATCTTTATGCTTTCTCCACACAATGTGTCCCATACGGACAATAATCGGTAGAAGAAAGTGAAAAAAATATATGATTTCAATGTTTAAAAAAATATTTAATAAAATTCAAATTTTTTTTAAAAGCAAAGAAAAATGTTTTTTATGTGATACTTGTATGTATGATTATAGAAGTAGTTGTAATCATTCTGAAAAACCTAATGTTGTTCAATGTTTAGATTATAAAAAAAGAGGAAAATATTAATAAAAGTAAATTTATTTTATATTTCAAAAAAATGTTTTTTAAAACACATATCTTTTAACACCTATATTTAATATTAACCCAGTCATAATTAAATTGATTATAAGAAAAGTTCCACCATAACTTAACAAAGGTAATGGCAAACCTGTTACTGGAATTATTCCCATTGTCATTCCAATATTAGCAACAATATGAAATAACCATAAAAAAACAATACCAAATATTACTAATTTACCAAATAAATCTTTACACTTAAAAGCAATTTTAAAAGATTCTAATAAAATAATAAAATAAAGAAATAATACAATTGTAACACCAATAAATCCCCATTCTTCACCTAAAACAGAAAATATAAAATCTGTATGATGAGATGGAAGAAAATTAAGTTGAGTTTGTGTTCCTTTACAAAAACCTTTTCCGCATAAATTCCCAGATCCAATTGCAATTTTAGATTGAATAACATTATAACCCTTTCCTAAAGCATTTTTTTCTGGATTTAAAAAACTTAAAAACCTATCTTTTTGATAATCTTTTAATAACATCCAAAATAAAGGGGAAATAATGCTTATAATTATATTAAAAAAAAGAATAATAAGAGCATCAATTTTTTCTATTTTAATTCGTTTTACAAGCGAAAATAATATGAAAAAATATATACCAAGAATAAAAATAAATAATATATTTTGAGACAACAATATTCCAATAATCATACTCATTAAAGGAAAGAAAAATATCAAAAAAAATTTTATTAAACTAATTTGTGTCCAAAAAATGATACTTAAAGATATCGCCATTATTACAATTGCAGAACTTAAATCTGGTTGCACAGCAGTTAAAATAGTTGGAATAAATATAATTAAAAAAGGTACAATTATATCTTTTAAATCTTCAATTTGAGATTTTTTTCTTTTCATATATTTAGATAAAACTAAAATTATTCCTAATTTTACTACTTCAGAAGGTTGCAAAGAAAAAGATCCTATTTTAATCCATCGATGAGTATATGCTACAGAAAATGCAAATCCTATTATAAGCAAAAAAATACTAATAATATAAATAATTTCACTTAATCTTTCTAATACTAAATAATCTATATTCATTACTATTACTAAAAATACTAAACCTAATAACATCCATAAAAGTTGTTTTAAAAAAAAATTTTCACTATCTTCTCTTTGTGATGCACTTTTTTGTAATATTAAACCTATGCAACAAAGAAGTAAAACTGAAATAAGTAAAACATAATTAAATTTATTGAAAGATTTTATAGCAAACATTTTTTTTCTTTATTTTATAAATTTATATTTAGAATAAATTTATTCTAAAGTAGAAGGAACATTTTCCAATTTTTTTTCTTCTAATTTTAATGAAGAGTTAAAATAAGCATTAAATATTTTTTGTGCTAAAGGAGCAGCAGCTTCACCACCTGAACCCCCATGCTCAACAAAAACAACAACAGCTATTTTTTTACCATTTTTTTCAGCCCAACCAGTAAACCAAGCATGATCACGAAATTTTTCTAATTGATATTCATGTCTTTTTTTTGATTTTCGCACTTGAGCAGTACCAGTTTTTCCAAAAACCATTGCATCTTTTATATTAGCTTTCCAACCAGTACCATATTGAACACAAGAAAAAAGAATTTTTTTAAACTCATTTAATTTTTCAGGTTCTAAAAACATTTTTTTTACAATTTTAGGCGTAATAAAAAATTCTTTTCCTTCTGCATTTTTTATTTTTTTTACTAAATAAGGTTTATAAAAAGTACCATTATTTGCAATAGCACTAACCATCATAACTATTCGTAAAGGAGTTATTGCAAGATTTGATTGTCCAATAGCTAAATGTAAAGTATCGCCTAAATACCAATTAGTTTTTTTTACTTTTTTTTTCCAACTTGGAGAAGGAATAAATCCTTTTATTTCTCCTGGCAAATCTATATTAGTTAAAGTATCAAGTTCCATTGTTTTTGCATATTGTACAATTTTACTTGCTCCTAATTTTTCTCCTAATTGATAAAAAAATACATTGCAAGAAAAAGCAAAAGCTTTTGTAATATCACTATATCCATGTCCTTGTCCTTCCCAACATCTATATACCCATTTCCCTTTTTTATATTCACCTGTACAAGGAATAAAATTATTCCACTTTATATTTTCTTCTAATGCTGCTAAGGTAGTAACTATTTTAAAAACTGAACCTGGAGGATACCTACCTTGAATAGATCTATTTAATAAAGGAAATTTTGAATTATTAAATATTTTATTAAAATCATCTTGTGTAATAACATCTAAAAAAATATTTGGATCAAAACTTGGACTACTTACTAATGATAGAATAGAACCATTTTGAGGATTTATTGCTATAATAGTACCTGTTTTATTTTGCAAACATTCATAAGCTATTTTTTGCAAATTTAAATCAACAGTAAGTGTTAGAGAATTTCCTTCAACTAATTTTTTTATACCTCCAGAATTTCCCCAATTTTTAACTTTATTTCCATAAGCATTTATTATTGCTAATTCATAACCATTTTCTCCATGTAAAAATTTTTCATAAGTTTTCTCTAATCCCATTTTCCCAATATAATCACCTATTTCATAATTATAAGTAGAGTCTTTTAATTTTTCATATTCTTGTGAAGAAATTTCATCAACATATCCAAGTAAATGACAAAAAATTTCTTTATAAATATATTTTCTATTGGGCTCTATAACAATTTTTACTTCTGGAAAATCTACTTTATTTTCTTCTATTAAACTGACAACTTCTATATTTACATCTTTTTTTATTTTTATATCTTTATATCGAGGTGTATTTTCTATTTTTTGTTTTATTTTTTGAATATCTAATTTAAATAAATTACACAAATTTTCTGTTGTTTTTTCTCTTTCTTTTTGCTTAAGATCCCATGGGAAAAAACTAACTGTAAGAGAAGGAATAGACCCAGCTAAAAGAGTATTATTTTTATCAAAAATATCTCCTCTTTTAGTTCGTGTAATAAGTTTTCTAATTTTATTTTTATCTGATAAAGATGAAAATAAAGAGCCTTTAATTATTTGAAGATAAAAAGATCTTGCTAATAATAAGCCAATTAAAGAAATTATAATTATAATAAATAAAAGATATTTTTTTTGAAAATCAAATGAAGAATAATACATTTTTTAATTCCAACATAACTTGAAAAAACATGAAAGCCAAAAAGGAATAAAAATAATAGATAAAAGATATAGAATCAATGTAGTGCTTGAAATAAATTCATAATTAGTTTCATGTTGTTTAGATATCATTGATAACGCAATAGCTGGAGGAACAATACATTCTAAAAAAAGAATAAATTTAATAAGTGAATTAATATCTTTTTGCCAAAGAAAAAAACTTAATCCTAAAATAGGAAAAATTAAAAGTTTTATACTCATAACTAATAAAATATTTTTAAAATTTACATTTTTAAAATTTACATTTGCTAATAATCCACCAAGAGTAAACATTACAATAGGAATAGTAGTATTTCCTATAAATTTTAAAGCATCAAAAATTGTTTTTTTAATAAAATAATTATCTAAAAAAATTTTTTTCCATCCAAGCATTGATACAATAATACCTAAAAAAATTCCAATTGTAGGAATATTGAAAAAAAAACTTATTTTAAATTTTTTTTTAGTTGAAGAACTATTAGCAATTAACCATTTTCCCAATGACCATTGAAGAAAATTCCAAACAATCAAATAAAAACTTAAATAAATCATTGCTTTTTTGAATTGTAAAGAAGCATTAACAAAAAGACCAGAATCAGGAATTATTGTAGCAATAAGAGGAATTGGTAAATAACTTGCATTACCAAAACCACAAAGACAAGATATTAAATTTTTTTCTGGATTTTTTATTTTAAATAAAAAACAAACCAACATCCCTAATCCGATTCCTGTAGCAATAATTATAAAAGCACCTAATAAAAAAATTAAAGATTGAGCAAAAAGATCTTTATTTAATTCTTCTACTAAAAGAGTAAAAAGAAGACAAGGTAAAGATAAATTAATTACATAGTTAGTAAGATCTTTTGTAGCAGATTTAGAAATAATTTTTTTTCTAACAAAAAAAAATCCTAATATAATAATTATAAAAATTTTCAAAATAGAAATAAAAACTGTGAAAAAAATAGATATAAAGTTCATTATTTTAAATACCTTTTCAAAAATTCGAATATCGAAATACGAAACAAATTTGAATGACAAAAATTCAAAATCCAAAACAATATATTTGAGACATTTAATATTTACATTTGGTAGTTTGCAACATTTTATTTCTGATTGCAATTTGGCATTAAACCACTATGAAAATAATTTTAGAAGAAATTGTTTGTAAAGATTTTTTTATAAATAACATTATAATTAATATTTTTTTTAAAGTCAATATTTATTTATTAAGATTTTTTATAATGTTTTTGGTTAAATTTAGTTAAAACTTGACAAAAAAATAGAAAGTATTAATGTAAAAATAATTTTTGTATGTTAAATAAAGGATGAAACATTATAATTTAAAAAATTTTTAGTTTAAATAAAAAGGGAAATTTATGAAATTTCAAAAAACAATTAAAAAATCTATTTTTTTGGAGGGAAAAGGACTTCATACAGGAAAAGAATCATCTATTACTTTAAAACCAGCATCATTAAATACTGGAATTATATTTAAAAGAAAAGATATTTCTAATGATGCTTATCTTAAAGCAAATATTGAAAATGTAATTGATAGTAAATTATCTATTACATTAGGTTGTAAAGAATTTAGAATTGCTACTGTTGAACATATTTTAGCTGCTTTATATGGATTAGAGATAGATAATTTAATTATTGAAATAACTGCAGAAGAACTGCCGATAATGGATGGAAGTAGTAAAAATTTTGTAGAAGCAATATTAGAATCTGGAATTGAAGAACAAAATGGAGCAATATCTTATTTTAGAGTTAATAAACCTATTTGGGTAATTAGAGAAGATAAGCATTTAGTAGTACTTCCAAGCGATAAATTAAAAATATCCTATACATTAGAATTTAATCATAAAATGTTAGAAAGTCAATCTATGTATTTTCTTTTAAACAAAAAAAGTTTTGTTCAAGAAATTGCATTTGCACGAACATTTTGTTTTGAAAAAGATATTGTTTCTATAAAAAAAGACGATTTAGGAAAAGGAGGTAGTTTAGAAAATGTAGTTGTTATAGGAGAAAATAATTATTTGAATTCGGATTTAAGATTTAAAAATGAATGTCTTCGTCATAAAATATTAGATTTAATAGGTGCCTTAGCTTTATTAGAAAAACCCATAAAAGGATATATTATTGCTCGAAAATCTGGACATTTATTAGATGTTGCTTTAATAAAAGAACTTAAAAATGCTTTAAATCAACAAGAATTGGTTAGTGATTAATATTAATTTGCAATCAAAAGGATAGTAATAATTAAAAATTCGAAAAACGAATATCGAAATCCGAAATAAATATTAATAAGAAAATTCGAAACATCATATTTTTAATTTAAAATCATAAACATTTCAATTCGTTCCATGGGAACGAGATATTGATAGAACTAATTGAAATTTAATATATCATGCCTACGGCATTTGTTATTATGCGAGAATAATTTTTTCTACCGATATCTTGTCCCTATGGGACATTTATGAATAAAGCACAAAACTAATTCGTTCCGTAGGAACGAGATATTGGTAAAAACGAAACAAATTCGAATGACCGAAATACGAATGTTCAAAACAAAAAGAAAAATTTGCAATATTTTATTTTTGTTTGCAATTCGGGATAAATTATAATTTATATTTTTTTTATTATTATTTGTGAGGAATGACAAAACCACCTGAAACAATTAATTTAATACCTGCTTCAATGCTAATATTTGTAGAAATTATATCTTGTTCTGGAATTAACAATAAAAACCCAGAAGTAGGATTAGGAGTAGTTGGGAAAAATACATAAAAACATTTATTATTTTGAACTTCTACTGAAGTTAATGAAGTAATAAAGCCAATTCCATAAAGTCCTTTTCTTGGATATTCAACAAAAACAGTTTTTATAAAAGATTGTTTTGAATATTGAGAAATTACTTTTGTAAATTGTTTAGAAGTTAAGTATATTTTTTGAGCAAAAGGAATTTTTAGGATTAAATTTTCTAATAATTGAAGTATTTTTTGTCCTAATATATTTCTTGTAATTAAACCTATTGTAAAAATAATTATAAAAATAGCAAAAATTCCAAAACCAGGAATATAATATCCACAAATATTTTTCATTAAACCTCCTAATAAACTATCTATGGCTACAAATAATAAGCGAATAATGTAAATAGTTAAAATAAGAGGTAAAATAACAAATAAACCCGTTAAAAATGTTTTTTTTATTTTTTCAAAAATTGTTTTCATAATTATTTTTTTAAGTTTTAATTTTATATATTTTTTAAAAAAAATAATATTGAAAAAAATTGAAGGTTGTCAAGAAAAATCATGAATTATAAAGAAGCAATTATTTATTTAGAAAAAAGAAAGAAAATTAATTTTGGATTACAAAGAATTAAAAAAGTATTGCATTTTTTTAATTTTCCAGAAAAAGAATTAAAAATTATTCATATTACTGGAACTAAAGGAAAAGGTTCTGTTTCTAATTTTACAAATTCTATTTTACAAAATTCTAATTATAAAATTGGATTATTTACTTCTCCCTATTTTTTAAACATAAGAGCAAGTATTAAAATAAATGAAAAACCTATTTCTTGCAATAAATTTACTTTTTATGTAGAAAAAATCAAAGAAGCTTCTTCTTCTATTAAAACAGAACTTACTTTTTTTGAAATTCTTACTGTAATTGCTATTTTATTTTTTCAGGAAAAAAAAATTGATATTGCTATTTTTGAAGTAGGTATGGGTGGTAGACGCGATGCTACAAATTGTTTAAATTCTATAATTTCAGTAATTACTAATGTTGATTATGAACATCAAAAATTTTTAGGAAAATCATTGTCAGAAATTGCTCTTGAAAAATCTGGAATCATTAAAAAAGAAAATATTGTTATTACTGGAATAAACCAAAAAAAACCATTAGATATAATTAAAAAAGTATGTTGTGAAAAAAATGCTAAATTGATAAATTTTCATAAAAATTATAAATGGCAAATAAAAAATTTTA
The DNA here is from genome assembly GCA_043817485.1 of bacterium. Classification (GTDB taxonomy): domain Bacteria; phylum JBDRGX01; class JBDRGX01; order JBDRGX01; family JBDRGX01; genus JBDRGX01. Next base: position 2,126 of record JBDRGX010000088.1, on the reverse strand, counting down.
ACCAAAAATTTCAAAAATTTAATTTAATTAGAGAAAAATATGAGTATAAAAATTTACAAATTTTTTTATTGGGAGAATCTCAAATAATAAACGCATCTTTTGCTATTGCAATAATTGAAAACTTAAAAAAAATTGGATATAAAATTTCTATAACATCTATTAGAAAAGGACTTAAAAATACCTATTTGCCAGGAAGATTAGAAATTATTTCTAAGAAACCACTTATAATTTTTGATGGAGCACATACTTCATTGTCTATAAAAAATTTAAAACAAAGTTTAGAAAAATATTTTAATTACAAAAATCTTATTTTAGTTTTTGGAATACAAAAAGATAAATTATACACTAAAATATTAAAAGAAATATTCCCATTAGCAAAAAAAATAATTTTAACTAAATCTACTCATGAAAATGCTTTATTTCCAGAAATTTTATATAAAGAAATACATTTACTCTCAGTAAAATGCAAAGAATCTTTTCATCAAAATAAGCTCATAATAAATAAAAAAAATGTAGTTATTTTTACTAATCCACAAAAAGCTTTTTCTTATGGTTGTTCAATAATAGGAAAAAATGATTGTTTATGTATTGCTGGTTCTTTATATTTAATTGCTGATTGTATGAAATATTTTTTAAAAAAATATGGTGAAAATAAAAATTGGCAAAATTTTTAAAATAAAATTGACAAAAATAATGAAACAAAATAAAAAATATTTTACTTTTTTATATAATTTAATATTTTCATGAAAAAAAATTGGAGGTAATCTTGTTTAAGAAAATTTTATCTACAATTAAAGTAATTATTTTAATTATTTTAGTTATTTTAATGATTCATACAATTATATCTAGAGACCTTTTTTGGACAAAAGGAATGCTTGTCATCCCTGATCAACAACAAAAAACAGAAGAAAAATTAGAATATAAAGATGAACAAGGTCGAATAATAGTTAAATTATGGGGATTAAGATCTGATCCAGATGATTTTAAATTTAATGCAACATCTCCAGTAAGAGGATGGAAAGAAAGTCATAAAATACGATTAGTCAATCAGGAATTGATACAAAAATTTGAAAAAACACATCCTCATATAAAAATTGTTGTAGTTCAAGGAAAAGAAAATTATGACCCAAATGTTTTTGCTACTTTAATGGGCAGTGGAAAAGGTCCATCAGCTATTCTTCAAATTCAAGGTAGTGCCATAGGAACCTTAGCTCCAAGAGGATATTTAGCTAATTTAGATGAATATGTTAAAAATTGGGATCGGCTTGATGATTATTGGCCAATTATGTTAGCCCCTCAAATGTATGCAAATCATTATTATGCTCTTCCTTCTCCTTATTATAATTGTATTTCTGGACTTATTTATAGAAAAGATTATTTAATAAAAGCTGGTTTTGTAGATGAAAATGGAAATGCTAAACCACCACAAACATGGCTTGAATTGGCTGAATATGGACAAAAATTAAGAGATAAAAAAGACCAAATTTATGGACTTGGTTTTGATGCTTCAAGTGAAGCAGGTGGCTGGAATTTAATTCATTATTTTTGGCAATCCGGAACAGAATTAGTAAAAAAAGAAAATTCACAATGGAAAATAGATTTCAATAATGAAAATGGAATAAAAGCACTTCAATATATAAAAAGTTTGAAATGGAAATATAATGCAATTCAACCAGATATTCTCGCAAATACTTGGGGTGGACTTTTAACTGATTTTAGAAATGGAAAAATAGCTATGTTCAAAGCTTATGATAGTGATTATTTTTGGTTAATAAGACAAGTAGAACTTAATTCTAATGATGTTGGTTTTGCTGCTTTACCAGCAGGACCAGCTGGATCAGTTACTGATATTGGTGGATATAGTTGGATAATAAATGCTTCTTTAACAAAAGAACAAAAAGATGCTACTTGGAAATTTTTAAGTTATTTAGCAGATGAAAAACAAATGATTTATTGGTTAACAAGATTAAATGAATTAAATGCAAGAATGTTAGAAACAGGAACAGCTTTTAAAACATTAGATATTACTAAATATATTAGATATGATGCTGATATTGATAGAGATGAATGGCGGCAAATTGCAGACGAGCACCGTTTGTTATATGAGAGTCTTTTGTCTGAATGAC
>JBDRGX010000087.1:0-9198 GCA_043817485.1 bacterium | reverse complement strand
ATTGGAAAAACATTTTCTTCATTAGCAACTACAAATTCCATAACTACTGGACCTTTTACAGATAAAGCTTTTTTAATAGTATTTTCTACTTCTGAAGGTTTTGTTGCTTTTAAGCCCAATATTCCATAACTTTCAGCTAATTTAACAAAATCTGGATTTTTCAATAAAGTAGATGAATATCTTTTTTTGTAAAATAATTCTTGCCATTGCCTTACCATTCCTAAACAAGAATTATTTAAAATAGCTATTTTAACGGGAATATTATAAACACTTGCTGTCATTAAATCTTGAGAATTCATTTGAATACTACCATCTCCAGCAATATCAAAAACTATTTTATCTGGATGTCCTATTTGTGCTCCCAGAGCTGCTGGAAATCCAAATCCCATAGTTCCTAATCCTCCAGAAGAAATAAAATTACGAGGATTATTAAATTTGTAAAATTGAGCAGACCACATTTGATTTTGTCCTACTTCAGTAACAATAATAGCTTCCCCTTTTGTTATTTTATAAATTTCTTCTATTACATGTTGAGGTTTAATTATTTCATCACTATGTTTATATTTTAAAGGATGTTTTTCTTTCCATTTACTAATTTGTTCAAACCAATCTATTCTTTTTTTTGTTTCTACATATTTTAATAATTCAATTAGGGTATATTTAGCATCTCCTACAATAGGTATATCTACAATTACATTTTTGCTAATAGAAGAAGGATCTATATCTATATGAATTATTTTAGCATGAGGTGCAAAAGATTCTACTTTTCCAGTAACTCTATCATCAAATCGAGCACCTATAGCAATGATTAAATCTGAATTAGTAATTGCCATATTGGCAGTCCAAGTTCCATGCATTCCTAACATTCCTAAAAATAAAGGATGAGTTCCAGGGAATCCACCTAAGCCCAAAAGAGTATTTGTTACTGGAATATTTGCTTTAATAGCAAATTCTGTTAATTCATTTGAAGATTCAGAAGAAATTATACCACCACCAGAATAAATTACTGGTTTTAAAGATTGATTAATAAGTTCTACTGCTTTTTTGATTTGTTTAATATGTCCGTGATAATTAGGATTATAACTTCTTAAATCTACTTTTATATCTTTATTATGAGTAAAAATACTATTACTTTGCACATCTTTAGGTATATCTACTAAAACTGGACCTGGTCTCCCAGAAGAAGCAATATAAAATGCTTCATGAATAATTTGAGCAAGGTCTTCAGTTTTTTTTACAATATAATTATATTTTGTTATAGGACGAGTAATTCCAGTAATATCTGCTTCTTGAAAAGCATCATTTCCAATTAAAGTTGTATTTACTTGACCCGTAAAAGCAACCATTGGAATAGAATCCATATAGGCCGTAGCAATGCCTGTAACTAAATTTGTTGCTCCTGGTCCAGATGTAGCTAAACAAACTCCTACTTTTCCTGTTGCTCGAGCATAACCATCAGCTGCATGAGCTGCTGCTTGTTCATGTCTTGTTAAGTAAAATTTAATTGGAGAATCATATAAAGCATCAAAAATTGGTAATACTGCTCCACCTGGATAACCAAACATTGCTTTTACTTTTTCTTTAACAAGAGCATCTATGAAAATTTGTGAACCTGTTTTTTTCAAAATAATTTTCCTCCATTTAATTTTTATTTTAATAAAAAAACTATTTTTTTAGCAATTTTTTCTTTAGTTATTTCTTTGTTAATAATTCCTTGTTTATTTATTAAAAAAGCTATATGGGTATTTTCTTTTATTTTTTTAAAATCATTTACCACAACCATATCTAATTTATTTTTTTTCAAAAACTCTAAAGCCGTTTTTATAAGTGAATTTTCTTTTTTATTTACTTCTAATTTAAACCCAATTAAAAAAGAAGCAGGAGCAAGTTTTCTTATGATTTTTATTACTTTAGGAGTTTGTACTAATTTAATAATTAAGTTTTTTTTATTTGAAGCAATTTTTTTTGTATTATATTTTTCTGGAACATAATCTAATACAGCCATTAAATGAACAATAATATCATATCTTGTTTTATTTAATTCTTTTTTAATAACTTTAATTAAATCATTGATTGTAATGATTTCTATTAAACACAGATTTTCAGTTTTTTTTGATGGAAAAATACTATTTTTTCCATAAATAAATGTCACTTTATTTTTGTATTTTAAAAATTCTTTTGCAATTTTTGTACCTAATTCTCCAGTTGATGTATTAGCAATATATCTTACGGGATCAATATTTGCTTGAGTAGGTCCACTAGTAATTAATATATTTTTCATATTATTTAAAGATATTTAATAATGATACTAAATCTTGTTTTAATGAAGCAATAAAAACAGGTAATTCAGTTTTTTCATCTAAAGATTTTTCTAAAGATTCTTCTTTAAGATAATGGTTATTTTTAAGTAAAAAATTTTTAGCTCCAGCAATAGTGTATTTTTTATTATACAAAAGATCTTTTATTAAAAAAATTATATCTATATCCTCTTTTTTATATCTTCTTTGTTTGCCTTTAGTTCTAATGGGCTTTAATATTTCAAATTCTGTTTCCCAATATCTTAAAACAAAAGATTTTATATTTAAAAATTCACTTATTTCATTTATTAAATAAAAATTTTTATTTGGTAATTTTTTTTCTTCCATTTTTAAAATTTCATTTTTTTTCTTTGTTAGAAGATGAAGAAAAATGCATTTTATTTTCTTTTCCTTGAATTAGTCTTTTAATATTACTTTTATGCAGAATTAAAACAAATATAAAAACTAATGTAGCAAATATACTTATAAAAGATAATTTTTCAAATATCCAAATTAAAATAACTAAACTTAAAAAAGAACTAAGAGTTCCTACAGAAAAATATTTAGTAATTTTAAGTAATAGAAATAAAACTAATATTGAAATACTCATTAAAACAGGTTCTATTCCTAAAAATACACCTGTAGATGTTGCAATAGCTTTTCCACCTTTAAATTGTAAAAATATTGGAAATACATGTCCAAGAATAGCCATACTACCTAAAAGAATTTGTAAATTTATAATAGAAATATTAGCATAAGGTTTTATTATTTGAGAAATAATAAGTACGGGAATAACACCTTTTAAAATATCTCCAATCCAAACTATTAATCCAGGAACTTTTCCTAATACTCTGAAAGTATTTGCTGCTCCAATATTTCCACTACCATGTTTGCGAATGTCTATATTGAAAAATTTTCCCACTATTAAAGCAGTTGGAATAGACCCTATTAAATAACTTATAATTATACCTAATAATAATATCATAAATCTATTTTTCCAAATTTATCAAATAAAGATTTTTGTATCAATTTATTTTTGCAGTAAACTACAAAGTTTTTTGAAACAACTTGATAATTTTTCATTCTTCATTTTTATAAATCTTAAGATAATTTATAATTGAACAATCTTCATATTTTTTATCTTTTTTTTCATACTTATCATTTTCATATCCCATTTCTATTTGTAAAAATCCATTATCTACTTTTATTTTTTTATTAAATACTAAAACACTTTTTTTCCCATCTAATTTTGAATATTCACAAATATGTTGTCCATTTTGAATATTTAATAAAGTATTTCCTTGATAATTACCACCTTTTCCACTTCCAATTTCTACTTGATAATTTCCATTAGGTAAATCAACTCTAAATATTTGTTTTAATTTATTATCATTATAACAAAAAGTATGTAAAGATAATTCTGGTTTTTTTTTCATTTATGCCACAATGTATAATTAAATTTCCATTTTCATCAAAAGGATTTACCCAACCATATTTATATTCTTTTTTATATGGATAGAGATAAACTCTTGCATAATCTTTTTCTGGTAAAAAAGCAGAAGGACCAAAATCAAATTGAGCATAAATTTCTTCTTCTTTTGCTTTATAAGTTTTAAATGTTTGAATTTCACTAATAGATTTTTCTTTTTCTCGTATATTGGTTATTTGATAACAATAATCTGTTTCTGGGGTAAGAAGTTGTAACATTATTTGATGTTCTTTTTCAAATATTTCATTTACTCCCAAAGGCATAAAATTTCTTTCTTTGTTATTTTTTTCCCAATATTCAATGCTTCCCTTAGATTCTAAATTTGTATTCCATTGTATTAAAGCTTTGTATCCAGAAATTACATTTGCTTGAATTTTATTAATTACTATTTTTTCTTTAGAAAGATTTTTTTTAGAAGAATTTTGAGTTTTATCTATTGTAAAATAATCATTTGTTTTTATTATTAAAGATTGATTTAAGTTTTCTAAAGAATAACATTTAAAATTGCAAATTTTACCATTATTCCTAATAATTACTTCTCCATATCCAGCATTTTTTGAAATAATAGGATTATATATATAATTTGAAACATAATTAGAAGGTTTCCATGTAATAGGTAAATTAGCATAAATTACTCCTTCAGTATTAGCAAAATAAGAATGTAGTTCAGCAGTTTCTAATAAACCAGTATAATGACAATTTTCTGGATGAGTTGTTATTGGAACTGTTCTTTGTAAAAGATGTTCATGTCCAGAAAATTCGATATCAACACCATAATCATTATATAATTTTAACCATTTTTCTTTATCTTTATACCAAGAATTTTGATTACCTAATTCAAATACTTGTCTATATGGATTTTCAACTATACTGTAACTTGGAACATGCTCTAATGTAAAAATAAAATCATAGTTTAAGTTTTTTGCTTTTTTTAATTCTTGTTCTACCCAATTAATTTGTTGATCTCTTTTTTGATAAAGAAGATTGATAAAATAAACATTTCCATATTTTATACTATATACTAAATCTTCTAATTCTTTAGGACCATTATTTGGAAAAGTGAACCACATTCTCCATAGAGTATAACTATAGTTATCTGTAAGATCATAATCATGATTACCAAAAGTAGCAATACAAATACTACTTGTTAACAAATCTTTAAATCTAATAAAAAAATTTTCATATTCAACAAAAGAAGTGCCTATAACATTTCTTCCATGTACTAAATCTCCTAAAAATATAGTAATTTCTGGCATTCCATTTTCTATAATATGCTTAACAACTTTTTCATTATTTTTTATTTCAAAATTTTCAGTATGAGGATATCCTCCAACATGAGGATCAGCTATTAAAGCAATTTTAAATTCTTGTCCCAATGTAGATGTTTTAAAAGAATATATTTTATCATCTACAGTATATTCATATATTTGACCAGATTGTAAATTTGTTAATTTAGCAGTGTGTTTTATTCTTATTTTTAAATCATTTGTTTCTTTCCAATCAGATGTTCCTTTTTCTTTGTAAAATCCAATAAGTTTTTCATTTAAAATTGAACTCATCCACCATATTTCTCTATAAGCTTTTGGAGATGGAAAACTTGATGGAATTTCAAATTCTCCTTTTAATTCATTTTCTGTTCCTTTTATATAATATTCATATTTTCCAGGTGATTTTAAATTTGAAAATGTCATTACATACATTATTTCTTTTTGAGGAATTTTTTCTAAAAAACTATTTTGTCCCTTAATTCTATATTTAATTTTTGCTTCATAATTTTTTTCTGTAATCCAAGATACAACCATACTATGTTCTAAATCTTCTGTTGGTTGAAGATATGGACCAATAATTACTGGATTATTATTTGCTAAATTATTATCTATTGGATTATTGTCTGTAAAAGCCATTTTATTTATGCTTAAAATAAACAAAATAACAAATATTTTTATTACATTTTCAATATTTTTTTTTGTTTGTTTTTTCATTTGTATTCTCCTATTTATAATTTTTCAAAATAGTAAATATGCTTTATTTTTTTATTTTGTCAATTTTTTTTTGATTTTAATGAAAAGTTTTAATTAGTAGAAATTTTTAATATTTTGTACTTTGTTTTTTTTTTTAAATTTACTTAAAATACTTGTAGTAATCATTAATTTTTCTTGACTTTTCATTAAATATATTATCAATAATTTATTCTATTTAATAAATTAATTGAGAATGGAATAGTAAAAAATTTTTAATATAAAAAAAATAGGAGATGATTCTATGTTTAATTCAGAAATAATAGAACAATTTAAAAAAATTGTAAAAGAAGAAAATTTTTCTATACAAAAAGAAATTTTATATGTTTATGGAGCAGATTCAGGGATTCATCATCATTTACCAGAAGCTGTAATACAACCTCAAAATACAAATGAAATAGTTGAAATAATGAAAATTTGTCAAAAATATAAAATTTCAATTATTCCTCGTGGTGCTGGAACTGCTCTTTGTGGACATGTAGTTCCAATTAAAGGAGGAGTTATCCTTGATTTGCAAAAAATGAATAAAATATTAGAAATAAATGTAAAGGATTTATATTGTATTATAGAACCTGGTGTTATTTATCAAACTTTAAACAATGCTCTTAAACCTTTTAAATTCTTTTTTTCTCCAGATCCTGGAAGTGGTGAAGTTTGTACTCTTGGAGGAATGGTAGCAGCTAATGCATCAGGTCAACAAGCAGTAAAATATGGAGCAACACGAGATTATGTTTTAGGATTAGAAATAGTAGATAGTTTTGGAGAAATAATTAATTTAGGAACAAAACAATTAAAGATACTTCTGGTTATCAATTAGCAAGGCTTATGGTTGGAAGTGAAGGAACTTTAGGCGTTATTACAAAAATAATTCTTAAAGTAACACCTTTACCAGAAGCAACAGCTTCTGCAATGGCTATTTTTGATAAATTAGAACAAGCTGCTTTATGTGTAAGTGAAATAATTTCTATTCCACTTATTCCTTCTCAATTAGAATTAATGGATAGTATTTGTATTAAAGCAGTTAATAAAGCAAGTAAAATGGGGTTACCAGAAGTAGAAGCTATTTTATTAATTGGTGTTGATGGTTCATTAGAAACAGTTAAAAATGATATAGAAAAAGTAATTAAAATTTGTCAAGAAACAGGTGCTAAAGAAGTAAAATTTACTCAAAAAAAAGAAGAAGAAGCAAAAATTTGGGCAGCAAGAAAAGCAATGATTCCTTCTTTATCTCGATATATAGAAGATAAAGTTTGTGTTTCTTTGGCTGATGATATGGCTGTGCCAATGTCAAAAATTCCAGATGTAGTTAAAGTTTTTCATCAAATTGCAAAAAAATATGATCTTTTAATTCCTGTTTATGGACATGCTGGAGATGGAAATTTACATACTAAATTTATATTAGATTCTACTTCAAAAGAAGAATGGCAAAAAGCAGAAAAAGCAGTTGAAGAAATGTATGAAGCAGTTTTTGCTTTTGGAGGCACTACTACAGGAGAACATGGATCTGGTATTACTAAAGCTCCTTTAATGCAAAAAGAAAGAAAAGATAGTCTAAATATCATGAAATCAATTAAAAAAGCATTAGATCCAAATAACATTATGAATCCAAATAAAATGATGGATTGGCAAGGAAGTTTTATTACTGATTTACGATATAAAGAAATTGCTTTAGATAAAAAAGAAAGTTGTTTGAGTAAGTGGAAAAAAGAAATGGATACTTGTACTTATTGTGGATTTTGTAAATCTGTATGTCCTATATTTGAAAATACATATTGGGATACAGAAACAGCAAGAGGAAAAATATTAAATGCTTATGGTCTTTTAACTGGTGAACTTACAGCAAATGAAAATATAGCAAAAATTTTCTATTCTTGTACTCAATGTAAAGATTGTTATAGAAGATGTCCATCAAAAATAAAAGTACCAGAAATTATTCAAGAAGCAAGAACTTATTTAATAAAACAAGGAATTATTTCTCCTATTCACAAAACACTTATAGAAAATATAGAAAACACAAAAAATATTTTTGGAGACAAAGAACTTAATTTTCCTCAACAAGAAGGAGAAATTTTACTTTTCATTGGTTGTCAATATTTATCTCGAACTAATAAAACAAAAATGTATATTAAAATATTAGAAAAATTAGGTATTAAAGTAAAAATTAAAAAAGAAATTTGTTGTGGATTTTCTATGAAAAATTTAGGATTTGAAGAAAATTTTGAAAAACATAAACAACAATTTTCTTCTATGATAGAAGATGAAAATATAATTACTTTTTGTCCTACTTGTACTTTATTTTTAAAAGAAGAATATAAACTTAACCCAAAACATATTTTAGAAGTAATTTTAGAAAAAATTTCAAATAAAAATGATTCTAAACCAAAAGTAACTTATCATGATCCTTGTGATTTTTCAAGAGGTCTATCATTAATTGAAGAACCAAGAAAAATTATTAAAAAATTAGGTTATGATTTAGTAGAAATGGAATATTCAAAAAATACTTCAAGATGTTGTGGTGGTGGTGGTGGAATGTTAGTTTCTGAACCTTTATTAGTAGAAAAAATTTCTCAAAATAGAATTAAACAAGCATTGAAAACTGGTGCAAATTTTTTAATTACATCTTGTCCTACTTGTGAACAAGTACTTAAAAATGCAGCATCTAAAGTTACTCAAGAAGGAAAAGGGAATATTGAAGTTGTAGATATAAGAGAAATTCTTTGGAAAGAAATTAAATGAAAATATTGACGAAATATATTCTTAAAGAAATAAGTTTTCCTTTTATTTTAAGTTTTTTTTTATTTACCTTTCTTTTATTTATTGATCAAATATTTCAATTAACTGAATTAGTTGTAAATAAAGGCGTTAATATTGTAACCGTTATAAAACTTTTTTTATTAGCTTTTCCTAATGTAATTGCTGTTACTATACCTATAGGATTATTATGTGGAGTAATGATGACTTTTGGAAGATTATGCAGTGATAATGAATTTACTGCTATGAAAACTAGTGGAATGAATTTAATACAAATAATGAAACCAGTAATTATTTTTTCTTCAATACTTACTTTTTTAATGATTGGATTTAATAATACTATTTTACCTAAAGCAAATTACTCTCTTAAACAATTATATTTTGACTTGAATCAAAAACATGCATCGATTTTTATTAAAGAAAAAATTTATATTAAAGACTATCAAGATGGGAATCTTATATTTTATGTAGATAAAATAGATTCTAAAACTTCTTTGATGTCCAATATTATTATGTACATTTTAAAAGATAATCAATTATCTACAGTGATTTTAGCAAAAGAAGGAAATATTTATCCTGACCAAGAAAAAAAAAATCTTTTTATTAAATTAAGAAATGGAGAAATACAAAGAATAACTAAAGC
>JBDRGX010000086.1:0-12591 GCA_043817485.1 bacterium | reverse complement strand
CTATATTATTTTTTTTGAAAAATTTACTTTAAATATAATTTAAGAAAATTATCAATTTGTCAATAATTTTTTAATACAAAAAATTTCTTTATTTTATTATATCTAATAGACAAAATAAAAACTTGACAGAGATGAAGTATTATGTAATAGAATACAATTTTATTTTTTAATATAAAAGATTATTTCAAAAAATCTAAAATTTATAAAACAATATGGAGGAAATTTTATGTTTAGATCTATGAGAAAAGGTTTTAAAGGACTTGCAGGAAATGTAATTCCTTCTAAAAAAAGTAATTTTAATAAAATAGTAATGGTTATAATAGCAATTTGTTTTATTGTAACTATATTTTATAATTGGGGAGTAAAAGATTCTTCTTCAAATAAAAGAGTAAGTAATGTTGTTGTGAAAATAAACAAAGATGAAATTAAATTAGATGATTTGAAAGATAAATATCAAGAGTGTTATTATAAATATCAAATGTATTTAGGAGAAAATTTTAATCCACAGCAATTTGATTTAGTAAATATAGCTAAACAAGAATTAATTCAAGAAAAACTTCAACTTTTATTGGCTCAAAAATATAAAATTAAAGTATCTGATTTTGAAGTTATTGAAACATTAAAAAAAGACATATTTTTTCAAAGTAATGGAAAATTTGATCCAGAAAAATATAATAAAGCAATAGATGATTCAAAGTATAATTGGAATACTTTACTTCAAAAAATAAAAGAAGGTTTAATTAGAGAAAAATTAAAAAATATAATTTATGATTTTATTAAAATAAGTGATGAAGAAGTAAAAGATGAATATATTAAACAAAATGAAAAAATAAGATTAAAATATCTTTTTATAAATTCACAAACTTATCAAAATACTATTTCAATAGAAGAAAAAGAAATTGCATTTTATTACAAACAAAATAAAAATGATTATCTTGAAGAAGAAAAATGCAAAGTAAAATATGTTTTATTTAATGAAGCAGATATATTTAAAAAAATTAAAATACCTGAAAAACAAGTATTAGATTATTATGAAGAGCATAAATCAGATTATCAAGAAGAAGCAACATATTATGCTCAACATATTTTAATAAAAATTGAAAAAGATGCTTCTGTTCAAATAAAAGAAAAAGCAAAAATATTGGCACAAGAAATTTTAAAAGAATCGAAATTAGCTAATAGTTTTGAAGAATTTGCTAAAAAAACAGAATTAAAAAATAAAAATTTAGTAAAATATGAAGATTTGGGCTATTTTAAATCTGGTGTTATGGTACCTTCTTTTGAAAATGCAGTTTTTTCTATGAATAAAGGTGAAATTTATTCTGAAGTAGTTCAAACAGATTTTGGATATCATATTATTAAATTAGTTGATAAAAAAGATTCTTATTATAAATTATTTAAAGAAGTAAAATGTGAAATTGAAGAAAAAATTCGTCAAGAAAAATCAAAAGAAATAGTAAAAGAAAAAGCTTATGAATTTTATCAAAAAGCAAAAAGAATTTTTGGGAATTTTGATAAAATTGCATCTTTATATCAAAAAGAATTTAATGCACAAATAAAAATTACTTCATTTTTCACTAAAGAAGGATCAATAGAAGAATTAGGATTTATAAAAGAATTTAATGAAAGTGTTTTTAATTTAAAAAAAGTTTCTGATATTTCTTCTCCAATTAAAACTTATAAAGGATATTTGGTTATAAAATTATTAGAAAAGAAAAAAGCATCTATTCCTTCTTTAAAAGAAATTAAATTAAAAGTTGAAAATGATTTAAAAATTGAAAAAAGTAAAAATATTGCAAAAAATCAAGCAAATAAAATTTTTGAAGAACTTAACAAAAATCCTAAATGGACAGATATTGCAAAAAAATATAATATTGTTTATGAAGAACCAACAGATTTAATTACTCGAGATGGATCTTTGCCTAATATTGGTCAAGAAAAGAAAATTTTGTATAAGGCTTTTAATTTAAAACCACAACAAATAAGTAATGTAATAGAAACAGAAAAAGGTTTTTATATTATTTCTGTAATAGAAAAACAAAAAAGTAATGATCAAGAATTTGAAATTAAAAAAGAAGAAATTAAAAAGAATCTTGTAGAACAAAAATATTCCCAATTTTTTAGACAAACAATAGAAGATTTAAAGAAAAAAACAAAAATTATTGATTATTGGGGTCAAGAAAAAAAAGAAGAATAAGAATATAGAAGGAATGATCATGAATCGCGAAGAAATAGTAGAATATTTAAGAAAATTCAAAGCAGAGAATAAAAATAAATATCATATAAAACGCCTTGGAATTTTTGGGTCAGTTGCTAGGAATGCAGCAAATGATAACAGTGATATAGACATTGTTGTAGTTTTAACAAAACAGGATTTATTTGAAATTATTGGCATTAAACAAAATTTAGAAGAAAATTTAAAATCTTCTGTAGATGTTGTTAGCTATCGAGAAAAAATGAATTTGTTTCTAAAAAAACGAATTGATTCAGAGGCTATTTATGTATGACAAAGAACTTTCCAAAGAAATATTACAACAAATATATCACTCTATTGAAATTATTTTAAAACGGTCTGACTTAATTGAAACTGTTAACGATTTTACAGATACTCCAGAAGGAATGGAAAAATTAGATTCTATTTGTATGCAGTTAATTGTTATTGGGGAAGGTCTGAAAAATTTTGATAAAGTTACAGGCGATTCCATTTTATGTAAATACCCTCAAATTGAATGGAAAAAAGTAAAAGGACTAAGAGATATTATTACGCATCATTATATTGATATTAATGCCGAAGCTATTTATGAAATATGTAAGAATAAAATTCCAGCATTAAAAAATACAATTGAGAAAATATTAAAAGATATGAAATAAAACATCTAACAATTCAATGTAAGGAAGGTTTGTTTAATAGGATGATAGGAATAATTGTAGTTACACATGGAAATTTATCTATAGAATTGATTCAATCAACAGAAATGATTATAGGAAAACAATCTTATTTAGAATCAGTTTCTTTTTTGAAATCAGATGGATGTGAAGTTTTACAACAAAAAATAAATCAATCTATAAAAAAAATAGGAGAGGAAAAAGAAATTATTTTTTTTGTAGATATTTATGGTGGTAGTTGTTTTAATATGTGTCAACTTGAACTTCAAAAAAGAAAAAATGTAAGAATTGTTTCTGGAGTTAATCTTCCTATGTTACTTGAAGTTTGTTTATATAAAAATTCAAAAAATATAGATGAATTGGTAAATATCAGTATTACAAAAGGACAAAAAGGAATTAAGTAATTTACAAATAGTTTTAGATGGAGAAATATAATGTTAGTTTTAACACGAGTAGATGATAGGCTTATTCATGGAATGATAATAATAGGATGGGCTCATTATACGAATGCTGATATAATAATAGTAGCAAATGATGAAATAGCAAATGATGAAATGAGAAAAACACTTATGGAAATGATAGTTCCTCCTAACATAAAAGCATATATTTTAGGAATCAAGGAATCTGTAGAAAAATTAGCACATAAAGAATTAGAGAAAAAAAGGATAATTCTTCTTTTTAATAATCCTAAAGATGTCCTTACTTTTTTAGATTATAGTAATATTTACTTTGATAAACTTAATATAGGACCAATGAGTTATGAAGAAAATAAAATAGAAATTTTTTCTGGAATTGCTATAAGTGAACAAGATAAAGAATCTTTTATTAATATTCATAAAAAAGGAATAAAATTAGAAATAAGAGTAACTCCAAGTGATCAAAAAACTGATTTAATAAAACTACTTGATAACACAAAATTTAAAACTTAATTTTTAATTTTTGTATATATTTGAGGTGATTTTTGTTTTTTAAAATTTTATACATTTCTTTTATTGGAGCATTTATAAGTTTAGATGACATTGCTTGTTGGCAAATAATGATTTCTCAACCAATGATATCTGCCCCTCTTGCAGGATTAGCATTAGGTAATGTAGAAATAGGTATTTTGATTGGTCTTTTATTTCAACTTCTTTGGCTTGGAAATTTTCCAGTAGGTGGAACAAGTAAAACAGATGCAAGTACGAGTAGTATTAGCACTACGGCTATAATTATTATTGCTCAAGCAAATGGGTTATCAATTAGTTCTTTTATTTATCCAGCAGTTTTATTAGGTATTTTTTGGGGAATGATAGGATCAAAAATAGATATTGGTCTTCGAAATTTTAATTCTTTTTTATCTCATAAAGCATTTCATTTAGTATCGAATCATAAAGGAGAAAAAGTAGCAATGCTTAATTTATATGGAATGGGATTATTTTGGGTAAAAAACTTTTTTCTTCTTTTTATAACAATCTCTATAGGAGTTTTTCTTGCTCCTATGATTTTAGTTTCTAATGAAATGATGATTTCTCTTTTAAAAGATTTTTTTATTTTATTAGGTTTTGCAGTAATTATAGGAATTTTTATTTCTAAAAAAAAATATTGGTTTTTTATTGCTGGACTTTTGGTTGGATTAGTTATTAAATTTTGGGGTTAATAATGAAAAAAATTACACAATGGGATCTTTTTTTAAGTTTTTTAAAATCTTTTTATATTCAAGCAAGTTGGAATTTTGAAAAAATGCAAAACATAGGACTTACATTTGTTTTATCTTCTATTATTAATAAGCTATATTCAGATTCAGAAAAAAGAAATAAGGTTTATGCTCGTTATATTTCTTTTTTTAATATACATCCTTATACAGCATCCTTTTTTATTGGAATGGCAATTAAAATAGAAGAAAATATTGCTCAAGGTAAGGATATTCCAGAAAATTTTGAAAAAACAAAAAAAATAATAAGTAGTCCTTTATCTGTAATAGGAGATCTTTTTTTTTGGGAAACGCTTAAACCATGTGCTTCTTTAATTGGAATACTTATTATGTTATTTTTTAATCTTAATTTGTTAGGGATTTTAACAACTTTTTTTATTTTTAATATTCCTCATTTTTATGTGAGAATATTTGGTATTTGGAAAGGGTATTATTTAGAAAAACAAGTAGTAAATTATATAAAAAAAATGCAATTTCCTAAAATGTCTTATTTTATTGGTAATTTAACTTTATTTCTTTGTGGAATAGCAATTGTATTTTTTGCTTTAGATGGTAATTTCACGAAATTATATTTTAATTTAGGAGAATTTTCTATTGTATTTATTTTTATAGCAATTACTCTTATTTTTTCTTATATTTTAAAAAAAATTTTATCAGTGACTATGATTGCATTTATTTTTACTGGATTAGGTATAATAGTAAATCATTTTTTGCAAAGGTAATTTAATGATAGAAAAAACATTTATTATTAAAAATAAATTAGGGCTACATGCTCGTGCAGCTGCTTTATTTGTACAAACTGCGAATAAGTTTTTATCAGAAATTTCTGTGGAAAAAGGTGAAGATGTAGTAGATGGAAAAAGTATCTTGGGAATAATGATGTTAGCTGCTGCTTGTGGTACTCATATAAAAGTAAAGATAAAAGGGTCTGATGCACAAGAAGTTTTACAAGCAATAGAAAAAATTATAGAAAATAAATTTGGAGAAGAGGATTAATATTAAATTGCAATCAAAAATAAAATATTGCAAATAACCAAATTCAAAATACGAATATCGAAATAAATGTAAATATCAAATGTTTTGTTTTGGATTTTGGTCATGCGGATTTTAATATTTTTAATTTAATCATTAAAGGATATAAAAAATGATAAAAGGAATACCTGTATCTCCAGGAATTGCTATAGGAGAAGTTTTTTTTCTTGAAAGCGATCAATATGTTGTAAAAAAATATAAAGTTGAAGGTATTTATGTTGATAAAGAAATAGAAAATTTTGAATTAGCTGTTTTGAGAACTAAACAAGAAATATTAGAACTTAAAGAACAAACAATTAAAAAATTGGGAGAACAACATAGTTATATTTTTGATGCACATTTTCTTTTATTAAAAGATGATATGATTATTAAAAAAACTATTGAAAGAATAGCAGGAGAAAAATGTAATGCAGATTATATTCTTATGGATATATTGGATAAAATTTCTGATGTTTTTTCAAATATGAAAGATGAATATTTAAAAGAAAGAAGTTCTGATATTTATGATGTAATTAAAAGAATTGTAAAAAATTTACTTGGGATTGAAAAAGAAAATCTTTCTCATCTTACAAAAAAAGTAATTATTATATCTAATGAACTAACACCTTCAGATACTGTTTTAATGGATAAAGAAAAAGTGCTTGGTTTTGCAACTAATATGGGAGGAAAAACATCTCATGTAGCTATTATGGCTCGTTCAATGGGTATTCCAGCAGTAGTGGGATTAAAAAATATAGTTGAAATGGTTTCTCCAGGAGATACTATTATTCTTGATGGTAATACAGGAGAAATTTTTGTTAATCCTGATAAGCCGCTAATAGAAATTTATACTAAAAAAGAAAAAAAAATAGAAGAAAATAAAAATATATTAGAAAAAAAAAGAAAAGAATTAGCTCAAACGCTTGATGGATATAAAATTTCTATTATGTCTAATATTGAATTTTCTTCTGAAGTTAATACAGCATTAGATTTTGGAGCAGAAGGAGTAGGTCTTTTTAGAACAGAATATCTTTATCTAAAAAATAAAATTTTTCCTACAGAAAAAGAACAATTTGAAGTTTATAAAAAAGTAGCTAGTGAAATGTATCCTTATGAAGTGATTATTAGAACATTAGATATAGGTGGCGATAAATTTATGTCTAATATTGGATTACCAGAAGAAATGAATCCTTTTATGGGATGTCGAGCTATTAGATTATGTTTAGAAAGATTGGATATTTTTGAAGTGCAATTAAGAGCAATACTTCGAGCAAGTAGTTTTGGAAAAGTAAAATTACTAATTCCAATGATTTCTGGAATAGAAGAAATTAGAAAAACTAAAAAAATAATTTGTGAAATTAAAGATAAGTTAAGAAAAGAAAATTTTTCTTTTGATGAGAATATAAAAATTGGTATTATGATAGAAATTCCATCTGCTTCTCTTATTGCAGATATATTTGCTCGTGAAGTAGATTTTTTTAGTATTGGAACTAATGATCTTATTCAATATACTTTAGCTGTAGATAGAATAAATGAAAAAGTTGCTTATTTGTATAATCCTTTTCATCCAGCTATTCTTCGTTCTATAAATTATACAATTAAATCTGCTCATGAAAAAAATATTCCAGTAAGTATGTGTGGAGAAATGGCTGGAGATCCTTTATACACCACAATATTATTAGGATTAGAATTAGATGAACTTAGTATGAGTCCACTTGCTATTCCTCAAATAAAAGAAATTATTAGAAAATCTTCTTTAAAAAAATCTAAAAAATTAGTTAAAGAAATTTTGCTTTTAAGTTCAGCTGAAGAAATTGAAGAATTTATTAAGGAAAAACTTGAAAATTTTATTTTAGTTTAATTTTTTTTGAATTATTAAATGTGTGATAAGATATGTTAAGAGATAGATCAAGCAACAATCGAGATCAGGTTAATAAGTGAAACATACAAGAAGAAAGTATAACAAAAATGATGAATCTGACGGAGCAGGTTATTTTTATGGTTAGACAAAATATTTGTAAAAATAAAATTATGTAAATAATATATAATTTCAAGTGAAAAATATATATTTTATATGTTCACTGAGAATTTATGAAAATTAAATTTTTTGATTGACAAATCTAATTGAGATTTGGATTATTCTATAAATAAACTAATTTATTTATGAAAAATAATGTTAAATTTTAAAAGGATATAATATTATTATGAGTCCAACTGTTTTTCGTCTAAAGGTTATCGATTTTTTTTTCTTTTCTCGAGAAGAGGAAAGAATACATATTCATGTATCTTCTGATGACGGGGAAGCTAAGTTTTGGTTGGAGCCTTCTATTACGTTAGTTCAGAATTATGGTTTATCTCAAAAAAATATTAGTGATATACAAAAAATTATTGAGGAGAGAAAAGATGAAATCAAGGATAACTGGGAAAAGCACTTCCAAAGTTGAAGTACTAAACATCTCTAAATATGGATTTTGGCTGATGATAAATCAGAATGAATATTTTTTACCATTTTCAAACTTTCCTTGGTTTAAAAATGCGAATATTTCATCTATTCTAAATGTTGAATTGTCACAGCCACATCATCTTTACTGGCCAGATTTAGATGTGGATTTAGAGAGAGAATCCATTGAATCACCCGAAAAATATTTACTTATATACACTTAGAGTTTGATAAAGCATTACATCTAACAGTAGTGATTTGGGCGTATTTTGAAATAGTTTATTTATAAAGGTTTCATTCTGAATTTTCGTATTTAATATAATTATTTGTTAACTTACATTATGTTGTATAATAATATTTCTTTTATTTTTTTAATAAGCTTATTTATATTTATTTTCATAATTTTTCACTGCTTGCATAATTATATTTGTCAGACTATTGCTATCTAATGCATAAATAGTTTCAGATTTCATTACTTCTTTTAATTTTTCTTTTACTTTATCTTTATCAGCAGAAGACCATTTTAAAATAAATTCTATTTTATTTATTATTTCTGGATTTTGAGGAATAATATCACCAGTAATGAAAATATTTTCAATAATTTTTTTATTAAGTGTAATATCTACTTGTATTAACCCAGCATTTGTTTTTTTTATTGCTTTTCCAAAATTTAAAAATGGTGTTTTGATACAATAAAGCCATTTTGGATTTGTATATTTTTCTTTAATTAGCCGATCTCTTTCCTTTTTTTCATAATCAGAAAAACTATCTTTATATAATTTAATATTAAATTTTTTTTCAAAAGACTCTATTACTAATTTTATTATTTCATCTAATTCTATAGATTTTCCTATTTCTTTTTTTATTGTTGTCATTCTATCAGTAAAGCAACTTATTCCTTTATCTTTAATTTTTAAAGGAGGTAAATTTAAAATTTTTAACATTAAAGAAAAATTAAAATCTAATAAAAGACTTGTATGAAAAAGTAAAATATCTTTTTGTTCTAAAATAGCAGATAATCCAGCTATTTTTTTACTATTTACTTCTAAATCATTTTTAGGTTGAAAACAAGCAGTTATTCCTATTTTTTTTAAAGCATTATTTAATACTTCTGCCATTGTATTGAAAACACCTTTAATGCTTTTAGGAATAATTCCATTTTTTAAAGATATAGCAAAACCTAAAGCTAATTGGTTTTTATCCATTAAAACAGTGCCACCACCAGTTATTCTTCGATTATATTCTACTTTTAATTTTTTACACATTTTAAGATTAAGAGCATTTTCCATATCTTGATAACGACCAATTAAAGCAGATTTTTTGTAAGAATAAAGATGAAGTATAGGTAAATTAGATCTTGCCACAGAAGAAATAAGCATTTCATCAGTAGCAAGTCCTTGTTTTCCTTCTAAATTTTTTTCTATTATATAACGCCATTGAGAACTCAAAATATTTTACCTTTTTTTATAACAAAACTTTAGAATAAAATAATAAATAATTTTTTAACTATTTCAAAATTATTGTGATGTATTATATTTGTCAAGAATTTATAAAACTTTTTTAATTTAATTTTTTAATTTTCAAGTCAATTCTTGACAAAAAAATTTTAATTTTTTATAATTTAACCAAATTAATAAATTATGAAAGTTGTTGTGAATTCAAAAAAAACAACTTTAAAAAATAAATAAGGAGTAAAAGTGAAACAACGGATTTTATTTTTAATTGTAATTGTTTTTTTATTATCAAAATTAGGTATAACAGAAAATACTTATATTCAACATTTTGAACAAGGGCAACAGTACTTCGATGATTTTGAATTTGATAAAGCTATTAGTGAATTTAATGCAGTAATTACTGATTCTCAATCTTCACAAGAATATAAAATAAAAGCATATTATTCTTTAGCAATGATATATAAGGGATATAGTGAATTTATTCAAGCAAAAAATCAGTTTAAAGAAATATTAAAATTAGATGCAAATTACAAATTACCAGAGGATGTTCCTTTTAAATTAAAAGAATTATTAGAAGAAGTAAAAACAGAAAAGGCTTTAGAAGAAAAAAAAGAAGTATTAGAAGTTAAAAAAGAAGAACCTAAAAAAGAGGTTGAAAAAACAGAAGAATTAAAAACAAAAGAAATAAAAATAGAAGATAAAAAAGAATCTAAAATTATGAAAAAAGTTTTTTTATCTTCTGCCATTATTTCTGGATGTGCTGCTATATTTGCTCATCTTCAATATGAAAAAAATTTTGAAAAATATAATAGTATAAATGATACTTCAAATGCTGATTATTCTAATTTAGAAAGTTATTATAAAAATGCGAATACATATTATAAACTAAGAGATATTTTAATAGGAGTAAGTGGAATAAGTTTTACTTTAACTTTTGTTGGAGGATTTTAAAATGAAAAATATTTTTTTTGTTTTAACACTTCTTTTTTTATTTCTTTTTGTAGGGTGTAAAAATCTTGCTCGAAATAATCCAGTAGATCCTAAATCTTCTCTTTATTCTTGTCCTGTTTCACCAATTGAATTAAAAGCAATTTCAGATTTTATATTAACTAAAATAACTCTTTTTTGGAAATCTAATATTGAAACAAATTTATTGGGATATAAAATATATAGATCAGAAGATGATAAAAATTATGTTAAAATAAAAGAAATTCTTTCAAAAGATACAATTACTTATGAAGATAACGAGGTAGAACAACAAAAAACTTATTATTATAAAATTTCTGCTTTTAATAGTAATAATGTTGAAAGTGAAAAAAGTGCAAGTGTTAAAATAATTTTAAAAGAAGTAGTAATTCCTGATAATCCTTTGAATTTTAAAGCAATTGTTACTAAAGATTTTACAGTAAATTTTAGTTGGCAAAAGCCAGAAAATAATCAAGATTTGAATGGTTATTATCTATATAAAAGAATTTCAAATACAGAAGATTTTCAAAAATTAGAAATAAATCTTTCAAAAGATATAACTACTTATGAAGATAAAAATGTAAAACAACAAAAAACTTATTATTATAAAATTTCTGCTTTTAATACAGATAATTCTGAAGGACTTGCAAGTGAGGAAATAAAAGTTGTTATTTCAAGAAAAGTACAATGTTTTAAAGCAATTTCAGGTAATACAAAAATAACTCTTCAATGGGAATCAAATTGTAGTTGGATTGGATATAGAATTCAAAAATCTGAAGATGGAATAAATTATACATATTGGCTAAAAGAAGATATCTTAACAAAAGATATATCACAAACAGAGGATTTTTTTTTAACTAATAAAAGACCTTATTATTATAAAATTTGTTTTGTTGAATCTGAAAATATTGAAAGTGATTGGACAGATCCAATTGTTGCTATTCCAGAAGAATTTGAACCTAATAATTCTAAAGAAATGGCAAAAAAAATTAATATTAATGAACAACAAAAGTGTTTTATTTGTCCTGATGATGATGTTGATTATTTTTATTTTCCAATTACATCATTACAACAATCATATTTATCTGCATTTTATTTTGTTTTATCAGGTAATAATATTCAGAATTGTGATTTAGGAATAGAAACAAATAGAGGAGAAGTATTTGCTGAACAAGATAAAGAAAATCCTAATGCAAAAATTATATTTTTATCTATAGATAATTTTAAAATAAATAATAAAAATTATGTTAAAGTTTTTTCTAATAGCCAAAAATATTCTATAGACCAATATTCGTTACAAATAATTAGTATTTTAAAAGAAATAGAATCAAATGATAATCCACCTACTTATGTACAGGATTTAAAAGTAGATACTCAACAAATTACTATAGTTACAGGAACAATTTCTTCTAATACAGATGTAGATTTTTATCGTATTATAAAGCCAACTAATATGAGTAAATTTACGGCAATTCTTCGATTAGACAATATTAGAAGTTCTAATTATAATTTATATGTTTCTGGGAATAATGCAGATAATATTATAGCTTCTTCTGAAACAAACAATAAAAAAGAAGAAATTAATTATGATAAGTGTAATTCAGATGGATATAATCGTTATCATATTAAAATTAAAAGTTCTTTTTATAATATAGAAGATGCAAATAGTCCATATTTACTTATTTTTTTGTGGGAAAAATAATGACTAAACAAGTCCCATTTATTCATCTTCATAATCATACTCAATATAGTCTACTTGATGGAGCATTACATCTTTCTCGTTTTGTTAAAACAGCTCAAAAAATGAAAATGCAAAGTCTTGCTATTACAGATCATGGAAATATGTTTGGAGCCATTCATTTTTATGAAGAATGTATAAAAAATGGGATTAAACCCATCATTGGGTGTGAAGTTTATATTGCTCCTGCATCTCGTTTTGAAAAAAAAACTTTTTCTGATAATTCAGATTTATCTTATCATTTAATATTATTAGCCCAAAATGAAATTGGTTATAAAAACTTAATTAAATTAGTTACAGATGGTTATTTTGAAGGATTTTATTATAAACCAAGAATAGATAAAGAACTTTTAAAAAAATATTCTAAAGGACTTATTTGTTTAAGTGGATGTTTAAAAGGGGAATT
>JBDRGX010000085.1:0-2034 GCA_043817485.1 bacterium | reverse complement strand
ATATATTTAAATGTTTGTTTTTTATAAAAGTTTTAATTTATTTTTATAGTTTTTAATTTTGTTCCTAATACTATTTTATTAAGTCTTAATTATAAAAGTAATATATATTGTTTTATGAGTTAAAATTTTAGAAAACATTATTCTTTATTTTTATATTTTTTTGTCAATTTGGTTCATTTTCTCCGCGATATCTATCTTAGAGATTTTTAGATAGTTACGGGTTGTGTCTATTGATTTATGTCTGGCAAAATCTTGAGCAAAGTATGGGTCTTCCCCCGCATCGAGCATATGTTGGAGACGAGAACGTCTGAAGGTATGTGTAGTTATGTTTTTGTTGAGTTTTACTTTCACAGCACACTTTTTTACTATTTGAATAGCTCGTTGATAACTTAAATGATCTCGTTGTCGTGATTGGAATACATAGTCCTGTGTTTTAATGTCATTTGCTTCACAGTATCGTTTTATCTCGGAATAGAGATGCATAGGAATTGGTTGCTTTTCCCAGTTCTTTTTATCAGTTTTTTGGCTTCGAAGAACCAAGAACGCATATTCTCCTTCTCGAACATAATCTTCTTGTCTAGAAATCAAAGCTTCGTTTATTCTAAGAGCCCCATAGTAGCAGGTTCTCATGAGTAGAAGATCCCGTGCTTTGATATCTGGGGATGCAAATAACTTATCTCGCTCTTCTATTGTGAGCCATTCCTTTGAGTATTTTTGTCCTTTTCTAGCCATAATCTTAATTTTATTTAATTTTATTTTTTAGGAAATTGTCGATATACTATGTATTCACTTTTATTTTTGATAATTAAACTATTAAAAAATTTATTTTGGTGATTTATATATTCTTCAGTCTGTTTTTCATTCGAAAAAATTTTATCAATCCCAAATGATAAATCTTTTCTTTTAATTATTTTTTTCATTATATATATTTCCACAAATATTTTAATTCATTATTTTTTATTTTTTGATTTACTATATTATCTATTTTTTTTGTTATTTCCGGTTTTAATCTTCCAACTTTATTACATAATTTTATTTTGTTTTTTTTAACAAAGTGAGTATATCTAAAACATAAATGAGAATCATGTTCTAATCCTCCATATAAAAAATCATTATTTATTATTCTAAAAGTACATGATTTTGTTTTTTTTGTTCTCATAGGAATTAATAAAACTTCTCTCTGTCCACTATCTGCAACTATGAATGTTGGTCTTTTAAGAGGAATTTTTTTATTATGTCTCATATATTTAATATCAACTTTAATTATTTCTCCTAATAAAAATATAACCATAGTTAATCAATATCAATATTATTTAAAGTCTTTTTTCATTTGTTTTTTATTTTCCTTAATCCATCGTTTTCCTTGTTTTTTATTACATAATTTTAGAATGCTGTTAACTATTTTTTGTATTTCTATTTCTTCTTCTTTACTATATTCTAACATTTTTTTTAACCTTTAACTTTTATTTTTGTCCTTTTCTTGGTATAATTTTAAAATTCGTAATTTATAAATAATAATATCTAAATTTTTTAACATTTCTAAAATATCTTGTAAAATTATACATTTTTCTTTTTTTGTAACATTAGGAGATAAAGATATTTTAAAAAATAATTCTCCTGTTGGATAACAATTAACATTTTTTTCATAATATTCATTATCAATATTTTTAATTATGCCTGATAAAAACTCTTGTAAATGTTTTATATCAGATATTGTATTTTTTATTTTTTTCTTTTCTGCTCTTTTAAAAAATAATTTTTTATCGAATGAAAGTTTTTTTAAACTTTTTTTCAATATGATTTGTGAATTTTCATATGTTGCTAATTTTAATTTTTTTGCATCTATTTTTAACTTTTTTTCTTTCATTTTTACTTATATATTTTATATTTTTTTATATAACTCAATTATGTTTTTTGTTAATTTTAAAATTTTTTTCTTCTTTATTTATAAATAAAATCATATTTTCTATTTCTCAGTTATATATTATAATAAAAATATATAACTAAAATTTCTTATTTATTTTCTATGTCTTG
>JBDRGX010000084.1:0-19069 GCA_043817485.1 bacterium | reverse complement strand
TTTTTTTATTAAATTATTTTTAAAATTTATACAAATTATTGCCATATTCTATCATTTGTCAAGAAAAACAGTTAATCCCAACTCTGAAAAAGTGGTATTATTGTAGCAAAAATTACTGTATTATTTGCTATTAAAAAATTCCACCCCTGTCCTAACGGACACCCCCGCCAGCGGGGGATAAGAAACATACCAGCCCTACAATAATGCCACCCCTTCGGGGTTTAATTGAAACTGTGCAACAAATATGCTACAATAATGTCATCCCTTCGGGATTAATACAAAAAATGAAAAAAACCAAAAACATCCGAAAACAAGGAATTTTAACCCCGAAGGGGTGGTATTATTATAGCAAATAATTAAAAATAAGCAATTTTAACCCCGAAGGGGTGACATTATAAAAAATTGGGATCGAATTTTGTTTTATATATCATGCCTACGGCATTTATATCATGTGATAATATTTTTTTTCTACCGATATGTTATCCCTAACGGGATATTTTTATATTAAGTTGAATTTAAAATGATAACAAAATTAAATTAGAAATTAAAAATAATTTGCCAAAATCAATAATTTTACATTTCTCATTTCCTATTTCCCATTTTCAATTGTTATTTATCGTCATTACCTTCTAATAATAAAACCAAATTCAAAATCCGAAACAATGAAAAAAATTAAATTGAAAATTAGAAATGAAATCTACTCTGGTGTTCTGGGGACTGGTGCTCTTTCTTCCTGGTGCTCTAGTGCTCTATTGCTATTGAATTACCAAAGACTATAATTTTCCAACACTTCTCCTTGAACCCTTATCTTTGTCCGTAATTCTCTAACAACGAACAAAGACAAGCCCCTGTTCATACATTTTATATTCTATT
The DNA here is from genome assembly GCA_043817485.1 of bacterium. Classification (GTDB taxonomy): domain Bacteria; phylum JBDRGX01; class JBDRGX01; order JBDRGX01; family JBDRGX01; genus JBDRGX01. Next base: position 18,196 of record JBDRGX010000084.1, on the reverse strand, counting down.
TACATTGATTTTTTTTAGGATAGTTATATTAATGCGGGAATTTAGAAAACAAATTCGAATTTCGTGCTTTAAATTTTCCTTTTTCTTTCATTATTTCATATTTCGAATTTGGTAGTTTATAACATTTTATTTCTGATTGCAATTTGATTTAAATATATTATTTTTGAGCTTCTAATTTTTTAATTCTTTCTTCTAATTTTTTTTGCTCATCTACAATAAAATGAATAGCATCAGATACTGGATCTGGTAATTTATCATGATCTAATATTTGCGTTTTTTGTTTTGAAGATCCTATTTTTACAGTTGCTGGAATACCTATTGCTGTAGAATTATCGGGAATATTATGAATTACTACTGAACCAGCACCTATTCTTGCATTATTACCAATAATTATCGCACCTAAAATTATGGCTCCAGCACCAACAATAACATTATTTCCTAATGTTGGATGTCGTTTTTTCTTTTCTAAAGAAGTCCCTCCTAAAACTACACCTTGATACATTAAAACATCATCACCAATTTCAGTTGTTTCTCCAATTACAACACCCATTCCATGATCAATAAAAAACCTTTTTCCAATAACAGCACCAGGATGTATTTCAATTCCTGTAAAACCACGACTAATATGAGAAATTACACGAGCAATGGTATATCTTTTTTTTATATAAAACCAATGAGCAATGCGATGAGACCAAACAGCATGAAGTCCAGCATAACAAAAAATTACTTCAAAAATATTTTTTGCTGCTGGATCTTTAGCAAATATAGTTTGAATATCTTCTTTTATGCTTTCAAACAAAATAACTCCTCACTTTCTTTCATGCTACAAAACTCACCACACATAGTACAAACTTTTGAATCAAACTTACTTTCTTCTTTTACATTTTGAATTTTTTCTGGATCAATCGCTATTTTTATTTGAGAAGCCCAATCAAAAGATTTTCTTTTAAAAGACATTTCTCTATCTTGTTCAAAAGCACCTTTTACTCCTTTAGATAAATCTGCGGAATGAGCTGCAATTCTCGCAGCAATAACACCTTCTTTAACATCATTTATATCTGGCAATTTCAAATGTTCTGATGGAGTTACATAACAAAGAAAATCAGCTCCAGCTGCTGCAGCAATTGCTCCACCAATTGCTCCTGTAATATGATCATATCCCGGAGCAATATCTGTGGTTAAAGGACCTAAAATATAAAATGGAGCTTCTTTGCATAATTTTTTTTCTAAAAGAACATTTGCTTGAATTTGATTTATTGGCATATGTCCAGGCCCTTCAATTATTACACTTACATTTTTATTCCACGCTCTTTCGGCTAATTCTCCTAAAATAATTAGCTCCTGAATTTGTGCTGTATCTGTAGCATCAGCAATTGCTCCAGGTCTTAAAGCATCTCCTAAACTTAAAACAACATCATATTTATAAGCCAAATCTAAAATTTCATCATAATATTCGTATAAAGGATTTTCTTTTGAATGATAAAGCATCCATTTAGATAAAAAAGCACCACCTCTACTCACAATTCCTACTACTCTTGGAGATCTTTTTAATCGTTTTAAAGTTTCTTTAATTAACCCTGAATGAATAGTAATAAAATCTACTCCATCTTGAAAATGTTTTTCTATAATATTAAAAATATATTCTTTAGTCATTCCAAGAATAGAACCAGTTTTATTTTTTGCTTCTACAGCTGCTTGATATATAGGAACTGTTCCAATAGGAATAGAAGAATTTTCAATTATTTTTTTTCTTATTTCATCAAGATTTCCTCCAGTACTTAAATCCATTACTGCATCAGCACCATATTTAATAGAAACCTTTAATTTTTCAATTTCAAAATCTAAATCTATTTATCTAAAGATGTTCCAATATTAGCATTTATTTTTGTTCTCAAACCTTTACCTACAGCAATTATTTTATTTAGATTATGAACTTTATTTTTAAGTAAAACAATTTGTCCTTTAGATATTTTATCTTTAATATATTCTAAAGATACTTTTTCTTCTAAAGATACTTTTTCCATTTCTAAAGTACTTTGATTTTTTCGTGCTTGTTCTATTTGTGTCATTTTTATCTCTTTTCAATTTTAAAAAATTTTTTTAAATAATATTTTAATTTTTCTACTATGTCAAGAAAAATTAATGTATATAGAAAGACTTAAATTAATTGGCATAAAAACTTAACTTTATTCATAGGTATATAGTAGAAATATTCTACTTGCATATTTTTTTAATTGTTCGTTAACTATTTTTTGCCGTTATATAATAACAACAATGTCACCCCTTCGGGGTTTAATTGGTAATTATTTAATAATTGCTATAATAATATCAGCCCTTCAGGCTTTAATATATATAACGACTTAACTTTATCCATAAATACATCTACTTGCATATTTTTTTTTAATTGTTCGTTAACTATTTTTTGCCGTTATATATACTTTATGAAAATACACAAATGATATTCAACAAATATCATTTGTGTATCAAAATAAACCTAATTTGTACAGGCGAACGGCCGTTCACCCCTACCATATTTCTACCCACATTACCAAAAAACAAATCATTCTACAAAATATTTTTCTCATCTCTTATTTCTTCTTTTTTTTGGTTTAATTTTAATATTCTGTTAAAAACATCATATTTTTGAATTTGTTTTGAACATTTATATTTTGGTCATTGAAATTTGTTTCGTTTTTACCAATATTTCGTTCCTAACGGAACGAATTGAAATGTTTATAATTTTAGATTAAAAATATAATATTCGTTTTTCGAATTTTCTTTTGTGTCTTTTGTATTTGGTAATTTACAACATTTTATTTCTGATTGCAACTTAATATAAAATGATATGTTAATTAAAAAAACTAATTAAAAAAAACGCAAGTTATAAAACTTGCGTTTTTTTTTCTTAACAATATCTTATTTTTCAACCTTTTCAATTTCTTCATCTTCAACTGTTTCATAATTACCCATTGTTTTCCATAAACCAGTTCCCGTTGGTATTAAATGTCCCATTATAACATTTTCTTTTAAGCCTCTCATTTTATCTACTTTACCATTAATAGCTGCATTACTCAAAATACGAGTTGTTTCTTGGAAAGATGCTGCAGAAATAAAACTATCAGTATTTAAAGAAGTTCTTGTTATTCCCATAAGCACAGATTTTCCAACTGCTGGTTTTCCACCTTTTTTAACTACTTTTTCATTTTCTTTGTTAAATTCTTTTTTATCTACTATCATTTCTTCTAAAAATTTGGTATCTCCAGATGATTCTATTTTTACATTTTTCAACATTTGCTTTACAATTATTTCTATATGTTTATCATTAATTTCTACACCTTGTAATCTATAAATTGACTGAACTTCATTTACTAAATATTCCTGAGCTGCCATTTCTCCCTTTACTTTTAATATACTATAAAGATCTATTGGTCCATCTACTAAACAATCTCCATCTGTAATTTTATCTCCTTTATGAACAATTACATGTTTACCATGAGAAATTTTATATTCACAGATACTATCATTTTCTCCTGTTATTACAATTTTTCGCTCTCCTTTTGAAGTTTCAACAAAACTTACAACACCATCTATTTCAGATATTATAGCTGCATTTAATGATTTTCTTACTTCAAATAATTCAGAAACTCGTGGAAGTCCTCCAGTAATATCTTTTGTTTTTCCTATTTTTTTATGAATTTTAGCTAATATATCTCCAGCAAATATTTTATCATTATTTTGTATTAATAAATGAGATCCTACTGGTACATCATAAACTGCAAGAGTATTTCCTTCATCATCTTCAACTAAAATTTGTGGTCTTAAAGCATATTTTCTTTTTGCTTCTATTTTTGGTTCTATTATTACTTGAGCAGTAAAACTTGTAATTTCATCTATTTCTTCATTCATTGTTACCCCTTCAATAATATCTTTAAAAACTACTTTCCCACTTACATCTGTTAATATAGGGGTTAAATAAAGTGTCCATTGTACTAATACTTCATGTTTTGAAATTTTTTGCCCATCTTTTACTTTTAAAATTGCACCAATAGGAATTTGATAAGTTTCTCTTTCTCTTCCTTGATCATCATAAATATTTATTAAACCATTTCTCGTTAAAACTATAATTTCACCTTCTTTATTCACAATCATTTTAATATTCACATATTTTACTATTCCATCATTTTTAGATTCTATTCTTGATTGTTCTACTGTTCTACTTGCAGTACCACCTATATGGAATGTTCTCATTGTAAGCTGAGTACCCGGTTCTCCAATAGACTGTGCTGCTATAATTCCAACAGCTTCTCCTATTTCTACTATTTTTCCAGTTGAAAGATCTCTACCATAACATAATTGACAAACACCTCTTTCTGCTTCACATGTCAAAACTGAACGAACTTTTATTTTTTCTATACCTAAGTTTTCTATTTTTTTTATTATCTCTTCAACAATTTCTTGCCCAACCTTTATAATCACTTCATCTGTTACTGGATCAACAATATTATCTAAAGTAACACGGCCAATTATTTTTTCTGAAAAACTTTCTATTCCTTCTCTTCCTTCTTCAACAAATTCAATTACTCTACCACGAGTAGTTCCACAATCTCTTTCTGTAATAGTAACATCTTGAGCTACATCAACTAATTTTCTGGTTAAATATCCAGCATCTGCAGTTTTAACAGCTGTATCAGCCAATCCTTTTCTTGCTCCATGGGTAGAAATAAAATATTCCAAAACTGTTAGTCCTTCTTTAAAATTGGAAATAATAGGTGATTCTATGATTTCTCCAGAAGGTTTTGCCATTAATCCTCTCATTCCAGCTAATTGTCTTACTTGAAGACGATTTCCTCTAGCCCCAGAATCTGCCATAATATAAATAGGATTAAGCCCATCTTTATCTTTTTCTAATTCCTCAAACATTGCATTAGCTACTTCTTCTGTACTATTTACCCAAATATCTATTACTTTATTATATCTTTCTCCATTAGTAATTAAACCTTTTTTATATTGAACAGTTACTTTTTCTACTTCTATTTTTGATTTTTGAACTATTTTTTCTTTTTTTTCTGGAATTATTACATCTTCAAGACTAATAGTAATTCCTCCTAATGTAGCATATTTAAATCCAACTTCTTTAATTTTATCTAATATTTGAACAGTTTTATGATTACCAAATTTTTTATGATATGCTATAATTATTTTAGAAAGTCCATTTTTATCCACTTCTTTATTAACAAAATCTAAATCAGATTCAAAAATAGAATTAAAAATAACTCTACCAGGAGTTGTTTCAATTATTTCATTATTTAATTTCATTTTTATAAAAGAATGTAAATTTATCATTTTTCGATCTAAAGATAATATTACTTCATCTATATTAGAAAACATTTTCTTTTCTTTTTTATCTTCTTTTTTAGATTTAGTTAAATAATAACATCCTAATACCATCTCTTGAGTAGGAGTAAATACTGATTTTCCATTTGCTGAAGATAAAATATTATTAACAGAAAGCATTAAAAGCATACTTTCAGATTGAGCTTCTGGAGAAAGTGGAAGATGAACTGCCATTGCATCACCATCAAAATCTGCATTAAAAGAAGAACAAACTAATGGATTAATAGAAATAGCATTTCCTTCTATAAGCACTGGTTCAAATGCTTGAATACTTAATCTATGAAGAGTAGGAGCTCTATTTAACAAAATAGTATGCGAATGTACAATTTCTTCCAAAACTTCCCATACTTCTGGTCGTATTTTTTGCACTGCTCTTTTAGCACTTTTTGCTGTTTGTGCATAACCTTTTTCTTCTAATTTATTTAAAATAAATGGTTTGAATAATTCTACTGCCATTTTTTTAGGCAAACCACATTGATGCATTTTTAATTCTGGGCCTACTACAATTACAGCTCTACCAGAATAATCTACTCTTTTTCCTAAAAGATTTTGTCTAAATCTACCTTGTTTTCCTCTAATTAATTCACTAAGAGATTTTAATGGTCTTGCACCACCACTTAATACTGGTTTAGCACATTTTTCATTATCTATTAAAGCATCAACAGCTTCTTGCAACATTCTCTTTTCATTTCTCAGTATTATTTCTGGAGCATTTATTTCCATTAACCTGCTCAATCTATTGTTTCTATTTATAATTCTTCTATATAAATCATTCAAATCAGAAGAAGCAAATTTACCGCCTTCTAAATGAACTAATGGTCGTAAATCTGGAGGAATAACTGGCAAAATAGTCATTACCAGCCATTCTGGTTTATTTCCAGAAGTTCTAAAAGATTCTACTATTTTCACTTTTTTAAGTAATTCTTTTTTTTCTAAAACAGATTTAGTTGTTTTTATTTTTGCTTTTGTTTCTTTACTTAATTTTTCCACATCTATTTTTTGCAACATTTGTTGAATTGCTAATGGTCCTGAATTAATTACAGCAAAGCCCTGAATATGATCAGAAAGTAAATTATATTGTTCCTCATTTAAAATATCTTCTTGTTTTAAAGATTTTATTAAATGAATAATTTTTTCATATCTTAAACTACATTCTTTTTTATTTTTTTCTCTTTCTTGTTCAAAAATTTCTTTTTCAGCAGTAAACTCTTTTATTAATTCTTCTACACTTTTTTCTACTAATGTTTTTTGAATTGTAATTTCTTCTTCAAAAAAATCTTCTTTTTCTTTTAATAACACTTCTTTTAATAAATAGATTTTTATTTGTTCAATTCCTTTTTTTTGCAAATCATACAATATTTCTAAATTTAATGTTTTTCCTTTATCTAAACATTGATTTTCTTGTTCATCTTTTACTGGAAAAGCAACAATTGAACTTTTTTCTAACTTAATTATTTTTTCTTCTACTTCTTCATTTATTTTTTTTAATTCTTTTGTATAAGATTTTTTAACTTCTAATAGTATACTTTCTTGTTTACTTGACACAATATTTGTAACAATATAATTTCCAAAATACAAAATATTTTTCAATACACTTACTTTAAAATCAAGTAATTTAGCTATTGGGCTTGGATTGATTTTTAAAAACCATGAATGAATTACTGGTGCAGCTAATTTAATATGTCCCATTTTTTGTCTTCTAACATTTGATCTTGTTAATTCTACTCCACAACGATCACAAATAACTCCTTTATATTTTATTCCTTTATATTTACCACAATAACATTCCCAATCTTTAACAGGTCCAAATATTTTTTCACAAAACAAACCTTCTCTTTCTGTTTTATAGGTTCTATAATTAATTGTTTCAGATTTTTTTATTTCCCCAGAAGACCAAGAAAGTATTTTTTCTGGAGAACATAATCTTATTTGAAGAGAAGAAAATGTTTTTTCATCATTTTTCAAATCTTTTTTATTTTTTTCATCATTTTTAAATTCAATATCTAAGCAAAGCCCTTGTAATTCTTTAATTAAAACATTAAAAGATTCTGGAATCCCTGTAAATGGAATATTCTGTCCTTTAACAATAGCTTCATAAGTTTTCATTCTACCTTCAATATCATCTGATTTTACAGTTAACATTTCTTGTAAAATATGAGCTGCTCCATATGCTTCTAATGCCCATACTTCCATTTCTCCAAGCCGTTGTCCTCCAAATTGAACTTTTCCTCCTAATGGTTGTTGAGTAACTAAAGAATAAGGACCTGAAGATCTTGCATGAATTTTATCATCAGCCAAATGGAATAACTTCATCATATACATATAACCAACTGTAATTTGTTGTTCAAAAGGTTCTCCAGTTCTTCCATCAAAAAGAGTAATTTTGCCATTTTCTGTATATAGCATATTTTTCCCTTTTTCTTTTCTTTCTTTTTCAGAAACTTCTTTAAGGGTATTCATTACTTCTTCTGAAGTAGCACCTATAAATACTGGTGTTTCTACATTAAAACCCAAAGCAGCTGCAACCCAACCAAAATGTGCTTCTAATATTTGCCCAATATTTAATCTTGAAGGCACACCTAAAGGATTTAAAATAATATCAACAGGTCTACCATCTAACATATATGGCATTTCTTCTCTTGGTGCAATTTTTCCAATTACTCCTTTATTTCCATGACGACCAGATATTTTATCTCCAACTACCATTCGTTTTTTTTGTGCAATAAAAACTTTTACTTTTTTATCTACACCAGATAATAATTCATCTCCTTTTTTCATTTTTTCTTGTTCTTTTTTTGAACTTATTTTTTCTTGTTCAATTAATTCTTCTACAGATGTAGTTAAATTTAAAAGTTTTTTTGATATTTTAGAATCCTCTAAATTTAATTCTGATATTTTTTTATGTTTTATAATTAGTTCTATATTTTCTTTTGTAATAAAACTATTTTTTTGAATAATTACATTATCTTTATAAATTAAATTAGATAAAATTTTTTGATTTAAAATAAGTTTTTCTAATTCTTCTTTATATTCTTTTTTTATCCAATTTATTTTTTCTTTTAATAAAGCTTCTTTTTCTTCTATTTCTTTTTCTATTTTTTTTATATCCTTATTTTTTCTTTTTGCACAAAACACTTTTACATCTATAACCTGTCCATAAATACCAGCAGAAACTTTCAAAGAAGCATCTTTTACATCTCCAGCTTTATCTTTAAAAATTACTCTTAAAAGTTTTTCTTCTGGAGTAAATTCTGTTTGTCCACGAGGAGTAATTTTTCCTACTAAAATATCTCCTGGTTCTACATAAGTTCCTATTTTTATAATTCCATCTTTGTCTAAATTTTTCAAAGATTCTTCACTTGCATTTGGAATATCTCGTGTAATTTCTTCTTTACCTAATTTTGTTATTTGTGCTTCAACTTCAAATTCTTTAATATGAATAGAGGTAAATTTTTCCTTTCTAACAACATCTTCATTTATTACAATTGCATCTTCAAAATTATAACCATTCCATGGCATAAAAGCTACTATTACATTTTGGCCCAAAGCTAATTCTCCTAAACTTGTACTTTGACCATCTGCCAAAATATCCCCTTTTTTAACTTCATCGCCTGTTTTAACTATTGGAATTTGGTTAATACAAGTGTCATTATTTGATTTTTCATATTTTCGTAGACAATAAGTATCAAAATATATTTTTCCAGAATTAGTCATCCCTTTTACAATAATAGCATTTCCTGAAACTCTTACTACTTTTCCATCTCTTTCTGCAATTTGCATTACACCAGATTCTTTTGCTGCAATTTTTTCCATTCCAGTACCAATTATAGGAGATTCTGTTTTTAAAAGTGGAACTGCTTGTCTTTGCATATTTGATCCCATTAAAGCTCTATTAGCATCATCATGTTCCAAAAACGGAATTAAAGAAGTAGACAAACTTATAAGTTGCATTGAAGAAACATCAATATAATTTACTTCCTCTTTTTTTACTAATAAAAAATTTCCTTTATTACGAGTTAAAACAAATTCATTTTCTATTACATCATCTTTATTAACTTTTGCATCAGAAGAAGCAACAATAAAATCATCTTCTTCTATTGCAGAAAGATAATGCATTTTTGTTTTATCAACTTTTCCATTTTTTACGCTAAAATAAGGAGTTTCTATGAAACCCAACTCATTTACTTTGGAATAAATAGTAAATGAAGTAATTAATCCTATATTTAATCCTTCTGGAGTTTCAATAGGACAAATTCTTCCATAATGAGTATAATGTACATCTCTAACTTCAAAACCTGCACGCTCTCTTGTAATACCCCCAATACCTAAAGCACTAATTCTTCGTTTATGAGTAAGTTCAGCTAATGGATTAACTTGATCCATAAATTGAGAAAGTTCACTAGATCTAAAAAATTTATTAATCGTAGCCATTAAAGAATTGACATTTACCAAAACATTTGGCATTACAGTTTCTATTTCTTGAAGAGTCATTCTTTCTTTAATTTCTCTACGCATTCTAACAAAACCATTTCTTAATCTATCTTCGATTACTTCTCCTACTAATCGTATTCTTCTATTTCCTAAATGATCAATATCATCAATAAATCCTTGCCCATTTTTTAATCCAATTAAATATTTCAAAACAAAAACAATATCTTCTTTTGTAAGAAGATTTTCTTCTAAAGAAAGATTTAATCCCAATCTTTTATTTATTTTAAATCTACCAACCTTACCTAAATCATAAGTAGTAAAAGAAAAAAATAATCTGTCAAAAAAAACTTTTGCTTTTTCAAGAATTAAAGGATTTCCAGAACGAAGTTTAGAATAAATTTCTAATAAAGATTCTCTTGGAGTTTTAGACAGATCTTTTTTCAAAGTTATTAAAATAGTATTATCATAATTTAAAGGCAAAACTTTAATATAATCTGGATTAAATTTCTTTAAAAGTTCTATTTTTTCTGAAGAAATTTCTTCTTTGGCTTCAATTATTATTTCACCAATTTTTTTATCTATTACATCTTCTGCACAAATTCTTTTTTCTAAAAGAGCAAGCCATTTACTTGAAGAATTCTTTGTTAAATCAATAGTTTCTACATCATAAAAAAAGCCAAGAATATCAGAATCATATAAACCTAATGCCCGAAGTAAAATAGTAGCATTCATTTTTCTTTTGCGATCAATTCTAACATAAACAAGATTTCCAATTTCAAATTCAAGCCAAGATCCTCTAAAAGGAATAACTCGAGCTTTATATGAATGACCTTTAACTGTAGATTTTTTATTTTCTTCAAAAAGTAGACCAGGAGAACGATGTAATTGATTAACTATAACTCTTTCTATTCCATTTATAATAAAAGTACTATTTTCTGTCATTAAAGGAATTGATGCAAAATGAATTTCTTGTTCTTTTATATCTCTTATTTTTTTTTCTTTTGTTTCTAAAATTTGTTCTTTAATAATTAATCTTAATTTTACTTTTAAAGGAACTGAATAAGTTTTATCTTTTATTTGACATTCTTTAACAGAATAAAGTGGTTCAGATAATGAATAACTAACAAATTCTAAAATTGAATTACCACTATAATCTTCTATTGGAAATATAGTTTTAAAAAGTCTTTGTAATCCTTTGTCTTCACGATTTTCTGGCAAAGCATTCAATTGTAAAAATTCTTCATAAGACTTTTTTTGCATTTCTAACAAATTAGGGATTTCAATTGCATTAACAAATTTTCCATAATTTTTTCTTTGTTTAAACATATTGCTTTTACTCCCTTTTAAATGAAAAAAACCAAATTAGTCAAAAAATAACCAAAGACTAATTTGGTTAATAAAAATACATTTTCGCGATAAAAATATCAAAAAGCATTATTGCACACATAAAAAATCATGTCAAGAATTTTCTAAAAAAAATCATTAATCTAAAATTCATATTTTCAATAATTTTATTATTTATTGCTTCAATTTTAAAAAAGAAGAAAAATAAGTATAAATTGAATAATATTTTTTTTCTGCTCCAAAGCTTTGCTTAAAACGAATAAGTTCTTCATTGTTTTCTAAAGTAGTTCCAAAATTAGCATAAGTTAAATTTTGTAAACAAGCCCATTTAATTTGATACCAATACAAATAATCATTAGGTCGATGTTGCCAAAATTCTTGAGAAGAAGCATTTATCCAAAAAACTAAATTTTTCTTAAATACAAAAGAAAAAAGTAAAGCAATTGGAATTTTTTTATAAAAAGCCACATTCCATTTAATTAAATTTTGAGAACCCATTGTTAGAAACATATTTTCATATAATTTGTAAGGATATTGAACCTTTTTCATTTTATGACGATAATTTGTTTGTTCTATTAAATGAAAACAATTTTTCAACATTTCTATGTTTGTTATTTCTTTTATTTCTATTCCATTATTTTCTGCTCGTTTTACATTTTTACGAATTTTATATTTTATTTTTTCCTTCCATATTTCTTCTAAAGAGTTATTAAGAGAAAGAATTAAAGCAATTTGTTTTTTTTCTGTAAATCCCATATTTTTTACAAATTCATTTTGAGAATAAAAATCTACTAATTCAATTGAAATTATTTTCCAAAAGGAAAAAAAATTTTTAAAATAATCTAACATTTTTTCTTTTATATCAAAATTTTCTTCATCTCTTACAATTACTCCTCCATAACTCCCCCACATTGAAGAAAAATATCTTAAACGAATTATTTTTTCTTTTATTTTTATTATTGGCAATCCAGCTAATATTTTTTCTTTTTCATAAGCCATTAAATAAAAAATTTCCCAATCTAAATAAGTTTTTTTTAAAGATTCTAACCATTCCCATGTATGATACACAGTAGAATAAAAAGAATTTTTTACCAAATCGTTCCAATGTTCTTTATTTATATTTTTTTCTAATTTAATAATCATTTTTTTATATATCCCAAAATATTAAACATAAAAGAAAATTCATTGAAAAATTTTTTCAAAATATCCCTTTAGGGATATTGGTAAAAACGAAATACGAATTTGGTAATTTACAACATTTGGATTACACAATTCTATTATTTTCCTATTAATACATTTATTTCTCTATCAATACATTCTGTCCATGAAAGAAAATTTTTTTGAGCAAAATTAATAGAATTTTCACCTAATTTTTTTCTTAATTGAAAATTTTCAAGAAGAGAAATAATTGATAAAGCAATTGAAAAATTTTCTTCTACAATTAAACCCGTTTCATTGTTTTTAATTATTCTATCAATTTCTCCTCTTCTTGTTACTATACAAGGAAGCCCACAAATCATTGCTTCCATTAAAGAACCTCCAATATCTGCTTTATAAAAAGAAAGAAAAATATCAGAATTTTTTAAATAATAATTTACTTCAGATTGATCTACTGCTCCAATAAATTTTATAAAATTTTCTACTTTTAATTTTTTTGCTTTTTGTTGTAATTTTTCTTTTTCTGGACCATCTCCTAAAATTAAAAAACATACATCAAAATATTTTTCTATTACTTTTGGAATTGCTTCTATAATTAAAGAAATTCTTTTTTCATGAGATAATCTGCTTACAGAAATTAAAATAATAGTATTTTTCGGTATTTTAAAATTATCTTTTAAATCTTTTTTAATTTCTTGATTAAACCATTCTTTATTAGTTCCTAAAGGAATTGATATCCACTCACAAAAAGGAATTTTAAATTTTTCTCTTAATTTTTCACCAGAAGTAAAATCATCAATAAAAATAATTTTATTTCTAAAAAATTTGAAATTCAAATAGATGTCAAAATAAGCTAATATTTGTAAAGGAGAAAAAAAACAACTAATTTTAAAATCATGAATACCATAAAGATGCGTAAAAGATGGCTTTTTAAACATTTTTCCTAAAAAATAAGCAACTAATCCCGATAAACAAGAAATTCCTACAATACTATCAATATTATGTTGTTTTATAATTTTTCTTCCCAAAAAAATTGTTCTTTTGAAAAATAAAATAGAAAAAAGAAAATTAGAAATATATCCTTTATTAGGTTTTGTAAAAGGATTTTTTATTTCAAAATATTTAATATTTATTTCTTCTTTTTCTCCTTCTGGTTTTAGTAAAAAAACTTTATGCCCCTTTTTTACTAAATTTTCAATTAAATTAAAATAACTTACAGCACCTTTATTTTTTCCCATAGACCAAAAAGAACAAAAAGTAGAAATAAAAAGAATATTCATTAAAACCCTAAAACCCTTTTTTATTTTTAATTAAATTTAAAAAAATATAAAAATATGTTCGCCAATAAAAAGGCATTTTTAAAATTGATTGAATAAAATATTTTTGAGATTGATTATATTTTTTTAATTGATGAGAAAATAATCCAGCCATATAAAATAATTGTCCTAATTTTCTTTTAATAATAAATTTATTTTTTAAAGTAATATTGCTTATAATTTTTATTTCATTAATTGTTGTTTGAAGTAAATAAGATTTTGTTCTTATTTTGTTTTTGTATTTAACTAAACATTGAGGAATATGATAAATAGAATAATGTTGAATAATTTTTAACCATAAATTATAATCTTCTGCTAAATTAAAATTTTCAAACATACCTACTTTTTCAAAACATTCTTTTTTAACCATTACTTTTGAAGTAGGAATAAAATTATGTTGAATAAGTGCCTCTACATCTTTTTTAAAATTTCCAATTTTATATTCTTTTTCTTCTTTATTTTCATTTAAAATAATTAAATCTGAAAAAACTAATCCTATTTCTGGATATTTTTCAAAACATTCTATTTGCATTTTTAATTTATCTTTTATCCAAATATCATCAGCATCTAAAAAAGCAATATATTTTCCTTGTGCTTTTTTAATACCAAGATTACGAGCACAAGCAACCCCTTGATTTTGTTGATAAATATAACAAATATTTTTCATATAAGAATCAATTACATTTTTTGTTTCATCTTGTGATCCATCATCAATTACAATAATTTCATAATCTTTAAAACTTTGATTTAAAACACTTTCAATTGCTTCTAATAAAGATTGAGCACAATTATAAGTAGGAATAATAACACTAATTTTCATAATTACACTTTTTTAAAAGAAAATACATTTTGCCCTATTTTTTTTAATTCTTTTAGTAAATTGAAATCTAATTTATAAAAAAATAAAAAATATAAAAAGCCATTAGCAATAGTAAGAATAATTAAATTAATTAATTGTGGCATTTTAATAAATGATAAAATAAATCGAGAAATAAAAATAGTTCCAATCATCAAAATTCCAGAGATGAAAGGTGTTTTAATAATTTTTATTATTTCTATAAACTGAAGTTCTATTATTTTATATGTTTTAAAAGCCAGAACAAAATTAAATAAAAATTGAATAATAGTAATAGCAATGGTAAAAGCAATAATTCCATAAGGAATAATAAAAATATAAATAGGAATAGAAAATATTATTTTCATTAAATTAATTTTAAAAGAAACTGAAGGATAACCAATAGATTGTAAAATAGAATCAAGTAAAATAAAAATAGAATGGAATAAACTCCAAAAAAGAAGAATTTTTAAAACAACAATTACTTCTATCCATTTTGCAGTATAAACAGTTAAAACAAATTCCTTGCTTAAAAAAAATAATCCAATAATAGCTGGAAATACAAAAATAAAAGTATATTGTATTATTTTCAAATACCCTTTTTTCAAAGCTACTTTATTATCTTGAATTAAAGAAAAAACTGGAAAAGCAACACGAGAAATAATGTAAATAAAATGTTCAGATGTCCAATTAGCCAAGTTATAAGCCATTGTAAAAATAGCTAAAACTTCCATTCCTAAAAATCTACCTATAATTAAATAAGCCATATTAAAACTAAAAAAATTAATAAGATTAGAGCCCGTCACAAACGAACCATATTTAAAAATATCTTTAAGCAATTTAAAATCTAATTTCCAAACTGGCTTAAATGAATAAAGAAAATAAACAATAAAACTATTTACTAAAGATCCAACAAGATTTCCATAAATTAAACTCCAAATTCCATAATGTTTAAAAGCAAGAATAATAGATATAATAAAAGTTATAGAAGTAGAAATTATTTCTGCTATAGATTTTTTTTTAAATTGAAGTTCTTTTGTTAAAAGAGTAAGATGAGTTAAGCTAAAAGATTCAATAAGTAAAAGTAATCCCAATGTTCTTATAATAGATGATACAATTTCTTCTTTATAAAAATTAGCAATTAATGGTGCAGAAAAAAAAAGTATAAAATAAAGCAAAAAAGCAGAAAAAATATTAAAAAAAAATATTAAATTAGCAGTATTTTTTGTGTCATTTTTTTGATAAATTAAAAAAGCAGAAAAACCCATATCTCTAACTATTAAAACTGCATCTAAAAATACCCGAACTGCACTAATAAGTCCAAAATCAGATTTAAATAATATTCGAGCCAAGATAATAAAAGATATTGTTCCAACAATTTTTCTTATAAAATATCCAAATAAATTCCAAAAACTATTTTTTATTGATAAAGAAGATATAGATTTAGAAGATTCCACTCTAAAATTCCTTTTTTATTAAATTATGCAAAAAAAATTTGTAATTTGCTATAATACCAATTTACAATCAAAAGTAAAATAATATAAAATTTCAGATTTTGGATTAAAAGAATCTAATATTCTCAATTTAAAATAGACTTGTTTCTCAATAAGTCTATTTTAGATTGATTAATGTCAATGTTTTACTTATAATTTAAGTTTCAATTGTTTTAATTTCTTCTGTTGTAAGTCCATAGAGTTTATAAATCTCCTCATCAATTTCGCTATCAAGTTTTTCAATTTCAGATTTTAATACATACCATCTATCAGTATTTTCTGATGTCTTCCGAAGTTCTTTATGGAGGTTGAGCATTTTATCGGCAATGGAGACGAGTCCATCGTGTTTTGTCTTTTCAGCGGGGTTGGAAAAATCTATTTTATAAATTGGTATCCGTCTTGTTTGCTCAACCCTGATTTTTGGGAAAATATTTGTATCTGGGACAATGAAACTTTTGAAATAATATTTATATGGTTTTGAATTCAAGAGAGCCAAAATATAAAGCAGTGAATAGCTTTTGTCCTTTATCCTTACATTGTATAAACTTCGTGTCGTAATAATACCTTTATCATCATAAGTAGCCACAATGGCATTTCCTGTTTCTCTTACCAAGATTTTAGGAACAGCAAAGATTTCTGATGATTTATTAAACTCCTTCAGTGTATCCCTTGAAATATACCTCTTGCTCTTTATGCTATATGGCTCAATATTGCTTCCAGTTATACATACAATTGCATCAGCATTACTTAATTTGTCTCTCCCAATTTCTAAACCCCTTGTAATATCTGTTATGCTTCCTAAACTTACTGTCTTGTCAGCCGAAAAAATATTGATGCCTTGTTGTGCAAAGTAATTTATCTTCTTTTTATTTACACCCTTTTTAATGACAAAGATACAGGTAGGCATTTTTACATTCTCAAAGACATTGTCTCCTAGTTCATTTATGTAAAACTCTGAAGCAGTAGCATTTATCAACTTTCTTAGAGGTTCGTATTGCATTCCTTTCAAGAACAAGCTCGGCACAATAAAACCAAAGTACCCGTCATTTCTCAAGAGTCTTAAAGATTTTTCAATAAATAAAGCAAATAAATTAAAATATTGCTTTGCAACAACAAAATTATCTTTATAAAAACCAATCTCATCTCTTTCCAATAACTGCATGTTCACATACGGTGGATTGCCAATAATGACATCAAAACCACCTTTGCTATATTCAAAATCTGACCATTGAAATTTATTTATATCATACAAAAATGGTGCTAAACTTTTTTGAATTTTAACATTATCAATTTTTCCCCATGTATCCTCATGTTTAAGATGATTATTTGTTACATATTCAATCGCTTCAAAAAGATGTTTTTCATCATCAAGAAAAGTATCGCTACAACCTTTTGCCCAAAGATGTTGTTGTCGTCCTTCTCCTTCAACCGAATCCTTAAGGGTTCGGTTTACCACAAAAGCACCATACCCTTTGATTTGATTAACTATTTCCTCTATATTTTCCCCCATATCTGCAATAACCAAATGTACATGATCAGGAAGAATTGTTCCAGCAAAAAGTTTAATACCGAGTTTTTTTACTGATTTAAAAATACACTCTGCTAACAAATATCTGTCCATATCTTCTAAAATTACTACCGTATTATTTTTATCTTTGCTTTTTTGTCGCGAATATTTTGTCTCAAAAATAAGATGATGAAATTTTGATAGTTTTGTTTCAAAAACTTCTTTGAATTCAGTTTCAAAATTAAATGGTTTTTGTTCTTTCCATTTTTCGCCAAAATATTTTTCCAATTTTTCAGCATTACCAGATACAAGCGAATTTCCAGAACTGATATTATGTTGAAGTATTGGTAGTTTTGTTTTTTGCGATAAAACTTTGAGCAAAAGATTTAATTGAGCAATTTCAATTGCTTGAACATCTAAATCTACACCATAAATATTATCTTTGAGAATATCGAATTTAGTAAAAAGCGAAGTTTGTGAATTTTGTTTTGTTAAAGTTTCCAAAATTTTATCATATGCAGCAATTAAAAATGACCCGGAACCGCAAGCAGGGTCAAGTATTTTAATTTTAGAAATTTCTTTTGGCTTTGTTTTTTTCAAAACCTCACCTAAAGTTTCCTTGACAATAAATTCAACAATGTATTTTGGTGTGTAATAAATTCCTTGCGATTTACGCTTTGATTTTTCTTTATCATCTTCTTTGCGTCTCTGAACATAA
>JBDRGX010000083.1:0-3222 GCA_043817485.1 bacterium | reverse complement strand
ATCCTGATAGAAATAAATATGAATTAATTCTTATAGCAGCTGCAAGAGCACGAAAAATAAAAGATGGTGCAAGACCATTAATAAATACAAAATTAAAAAATGAAATATATATAGCTTTAAATGAAATTAAAGAAGGAAAATTAAAATTAAAAAAGAAGGGGGATTAGCTCAGCTGGTAGAGTGCTACTTTCGCATAGTAGAAGTCAGGGGTTCAATTCCCCTATCCTCCACCATTTGTTTATGATTTTTTTTTACAGAATATTAAAAAGGTGATGATTCAAAAAATTATGGTCTATTTATAGAGGTCTACAAATACTAAACAGTTTTTTAAATTAAAAAAGGAGGAAATAAAATAAAAATATTATGTTATAATTTTTCGATAAAACAGCTTCATAAACAGCCAAAAACCAATTAAGTAAAGGAAATTTGGTGAAATTCCAATGCTGCCTCGCAACGGTAATCTTAAAAAATTTTAAGTAGCCCGGTCTATTACTTATTTTGGAAAGTATTCTCGAAAGGAGTAAAAATGGCTAAAAAGAACTTATTTTTTATATGTGCATTTATTTTATTTTCTATTATTAATAGTTGGTCCAAAGACAACGAAGAAATTACTGCTTATGAACTCAATCCAGTTGTAATTACTGCTCAACGAATAGAATCAAAAAAATCTGATGTTCCACAAACAATTGAAATAATTACTAAAGATGATATTAAAAAATTTACAGCAAGTACTCTTGATGATATTTTAGTAAAAAAAACCAATATAGATATAATTAAATATCCAGGAGTATTAAGTACAGTTAATTTGCGTGGATTTACTCCAGATTTTATGACAGAGACACTGCATTATAGTCTTTTAATTGATGGAAGAAATTCTGGAATAACAAATCTTTCTACTATTCTTTTACAAAATGTAGAAAAAATTGAAATATTAAAAGGTCCTGCTTCTTCTTTATATGGCGCCGAAGCAATGGCTGGCGTTATTAATATTATTACTAAAAAAAATAGTGGAAAAATTAAAACAAATTTTAATTCACAAGTAGGAAATTTTAATTCACAAGTAGAATTAACAAGTGGTGGTTCAATTAAAAATTTTAATTTTGATATTAGTTTTGCTAATATTACTCAAAATAATTATAAAGTACCAAAATTTACAGTTGGAAATTTTAATTGGAATGAAGGTGTTTGGAAAGAAAATAGTTTTAATAATTTGAATAATGCTTTACGATTGGGTTATGATATTAATAAAAATCATAATCTAAATTTAAAATATGAAATATTTACAGGAAAAGATATTAAAAGTGCTGGAAGTATTTTTAAAAATGAACCTGCTAAAAAAGATTTATATCATAATTCAGTAGAATTTTCTTATAAAGGCAAAACTGAAAAAAACAATTGGTTAATAAAAGTTTTTACAATAAAAAATAAAAATAATAATCTTACTTTTGATGATAAATTAAATAAATACTATAAATCTTTGTTGAAATTCACAGATTATATTGGTATCCAAACTCAAAATACAATATTTATGTCTAATAATGAATTAACTTTTGGAATAGATTATAACCAAAATAAAAATGTTAGTGAAAGATATGAAAGTAATGGTAATAGAATTTCTCCTTATGAACCAGATAATGGAAAAGAAAATTGGGCTTTATTTGCTGAAAATAAATTATCTTTTTTTGAAAAAAAACTTATTACTACACTCGGTGCAAGATATGATAATTACAACCTAAAAACACTTGAAACTCCATATTTTACTAATATTAAAACTAAGGCAGGAAAAGAAAATATAAATAGTTTTAACCCTCGTAGTGGAATTGTATATCACCTTACTAATACTATTAGATTTCATACTTCAATAGGTACAGCTTTTATTGTTCCTAATCCTAATCAAAAAGCAGGTTATTATTATGATACATCAAAAAAACAAATTGTTAAAGGAAATCCAAATATTAAACCAGAAAATAGTTTAAGTTATGATACTGGTTGTGAATTTACTAATTCATTATTAAATATGGATATTACATATTTTCATACTAATATTAAAGATAAAATAGAAAAAATAGAAATTAATAAAACAGAAGCAACTTTTGAAAATATTACTAAATCTGAAATAATTGGAATTGAAAATACTTTATCTTTTAATTTAGGAAAAATATTTAATATTGCTCAACAAATTGAAGTATATTCTAATCTTACTTATTTGCTTAAAGCAAAAAATATTACTATAAATAAAGATATTTACAGAGTAGCTAAAATTAAATTAAATTATGGCATAGAATATAATGATGAAAAATTAAATGGAAATCTTTATTTTAGACATTTAGGAAAAATAAAAGAAACTAATAGATATTCTGAAATTTATGTAAATCAAAGTGAAATAGAATATGGAAATTTTACTATTGCAAATTTATCTTTACTTTATAAAATAACAAAAAATATGAATATCAATTTAAAAGCAGAAAATTTATTTAATAAAATATATCAAGAAAAACCTGGCTATCCAATGCCTGGAAGAAGTATTTCAACAGGAATAAATATAGGTTTTTAATTTTTAAAAAATAAAAGAGGGAGAGGTTTTTCTATCTCTCCCTCTTAACCACTTTCAAAAAAAGGAAATAAATATGGGTGTTTATCATATCACTTATATCCCAAAGGTAAAAGAAATTTGTCTTTTTTTTAATGGTGGATGTAATTTTTCTTGTCATGGTTGTATTACTGATTATTATCCAAATGATTGTCATTTAGTAGAGAAAGAAAAAAAAGCACCAGAGCACCAGAGCACCAGGGCACCAGAAAGAAAGAAAGAACACCAGGAAGAAAAAGAGAACACCAAATTAAAAATAGAAGAGGTTGTTTCTCTTTTAAAACCTTTAGATTTCAAAAGGGTAATTTTTTTAGGAAAAGAGCCAATAAAAGATAAAGATTTCTTGCCTTTGGCAACGATATTAAAACAAAATTTTTCTACCTATCATATTTTACTTACCAATGGTTATCAATTACTAAAAAATACATTAATAGATGAAGTTTGTGTAGGAATTAAATCTATATCAAAAAAAATATTTAAAGATTTTACAGGACAAAATAATCCAGAAAAAGTTTTAAATAATTTAAAAAAATATGTAAATGCTCCGTATCTTAAAACACGAGCAGAAAGTATTTTTATTCCTAATTATATTGATATTGACGAAATAGAAAAAATAGCTAAATATTTATCTG
>JBDRGX010000082.1:0-7627 GCA_043817485.1 bacterium | reverse complement strand
AGTTTTTGTTATTTTATATTTTTAATAGAAAACATAGTTCTTTAAAAAAAGAGTTAAATGTAAAAACACCTTATGATGCAATAGAATGGTGGTATAAAAATAAGCCAGAAATTTTTCATAAAAGTCCATTAGAATTTAAAAATAATATTTTGAAAATTTACAATCATTTAAACATTTTTCAGGAACAACGTTGTGAAAGATGACATTAAATCTTTATATTTTTTAAATATAAACGGCTTTTTTATGCATTTATGCAACAAAGCCATTATGAATTATGAATTTAAAATTATTTAAGCTCTATCCATGAGCAAAAGTAAAAACATATATTGTCTTAACTTTTGCTTTTTGTAATACTTTTGCACATTCTTTAATAGTAGAACCAGTAGTATAAACATCATCTATCAAAAGTATTGTTTTGTCTTTAATTTTTTCTGGTGTTTTTAGAACAAACGCTCCTTTTATATTATCTTTTCTTTCTTTTGCATTTAATTCTATTTGCGGTCTTGTTTTTTTTATTCTTATTAAATTTTTTTCGATTTTAAAAGAATATTTTTTTCTTATAATTTTTGCTAAAATTTCTGATTGATTAAAGCCCCTTTCTTTTAATCGAGATTTATGTAAAGGAACTGGTATCATTAAATCAATATTCTTATTTAAACTCTCATTTTCTAAATATTTAAAAATAATTTTTTCTATTATTTTACTGATCCCTTCTCGTTTTTTATATTTGAATAAAAGAATAATATCTTTAATTACCACATTATAATTTCCTACTGATATAGCTTTTTCAAAAACAGGTAAATCTACAATACATTGTCCACATTTAATTTCACTTGCAATTAAAGGCTTTCCACAAACAATACAACATTTTTTTATAAATTCTATTTTATTTAAACAGATATCACAAACATATTTTTCATAAAATTTTAAACTAATTTTACAACTTATACAATTTGATGGATATATTAAATTTAAAGTTTGTTGTAAAATTGAAAACAAAAAAATACTTTTCTCCTCTCTTGAAAAAATAATTTTACCTTAATTCCATTCTTATTAAAAATGAAATCCTTACATCTATAAAATCCTTTGTTCCTTCTTGTTTAAAGGTTGTACTAAAATCATCATGCCATAAAAAATTAAGTCCATAAGTAGCTTTAATATTTTGCAATAAAGTATAAGTTAAATCAATAGATGCTTTTATCCAATCAACATTTTTTTCTATTCGTGAATAATTAAAAGTAATCATATCTTTTTGTTGATAATTATAAATATCTATAATATAACGAGCATCAAAAGTTTGTTTTGTTTCAATTTGTTTTTTCCAAATTTTAAAAAATGGATTAAAATGAATATTATTAACTCCTATAGTTAAATTTAAAAGTTTTGTATTAATTTTTTTTTCTTGTAAATTTTTTTCTCTTTGAAAAATAGTAAAAGTAGAAGGTAATAAATTTACTTTATAAAAACTTTTCCCTTCAATAAAATTATATTCTTTTTTTTCCTTATCATAAGATATCCCTACTTTTTTAAAAGAAGAAAAAATTCCAAAAAAATGAGTAATAGTAGTCCCTACAGAATTTAAAACATTTTTTGAAAAAGTATAAGTTTTTATTATAGAATGTTCACAACTATAATCAACGCTTATTTCATCAAAATTATATTTTAGAAAAATTCCTTTTTCTAAAATATAAGGATTACTATTTCTTGTTCCAAATTTAAAAGTATATTTATTAGTTTCTCCTAAATAAGAATTAGAAAAAGAAAGCATATTGTTAAATTCTATTGTTGGAGTAAAAATAAATTGAGAATGATTTGCTTCATTATTTTTTTCTTTTTTAATTAAAAAATCTTTTTTGTTTAGTTTATTTGCCCATAATTTATAACTAAAATCATTTGGACTAATATTTATACTTAAATTACGCACTGATTGAGATAACCCAGATTTTTCTTCTTCTCTTAATTTAATTTTAAGAATTTCATTGAAAGGCAATTTATTAAAAGTTTCTTTATAATAAGCATATTTATATTCATTTGTAGAACTTATTTGTAAATTAGGAATAAACCCAGCAAAAGTAAAATATGATTTTTTTTCCTTTCCATTTTCTTTTTCTAAAAAAACATTATTTTCTATTACTGGAATATCTTCTTTTATTTGTGTTTTTTGTTTTTTTTGAAGCAAAATAAAAATATCTCTTGTGCTTAAATTAAACGATAAATTAAAAGCATTGTTTATTTTGTAATTTTCTGTTCCTATATTATGATATACTCCAGCTTTATATAAAGTATTAATATCTTTTAATATATAAAAAGGTTTTATATCTACATTAATACTTCCTTCCGTATTTTCATCGTCTTTTACAAAAGCATCTATTGTTTTTTTTGCTTGTCCTGTTATATAAGTATTTAAATTTGGATCTTTTTTCATAGTATAATTATAATTTAATTGAGGTAAAAAATTAATGAGTTTATAAGGAGTTCTATTTCCACTCCACAAATAATTATAAGTTTTAGAAATAATAGGTTTTTCTTTATAATAATAAGAATAATAAGAAGAAGTAAAAAGTTTTAAATAATTTGGATTATAATCAGTATCTACATATTTATAAATATATCCCGAAGTAAAATTATGACTTAAAATAGGAAAATATTTTTTTTCTTCTAAATTTAATTTAAACCCAATATTAGTAGAAGACATTGCTTCTTTAGTTTTTTCATCTAAAGTTTCTATATTATTATAATTATTAATTACATAATCTTTTTCTTTTTGAAAAACATCAAAATATTGTTGAGGTATAAATTGAAGTTCCTCAATAAAATTAATTCCATCAATATAATTTAAAACTTTATTTTCATTTTTCTTTTTTAATCTTTCTTTACTTATTAAATTAAAAGAAAATTTATTCCATTGATATGATGTTTTTTTTTCATCTTCTTTGTAAAGAGTATTATTGCTATATTCAACTATTGTTTTTTCATCATATATTTTTTTGCTTTTTTGATAATTAAAAAATGGAATAAAAGAAAATTTATCTGATAAAAAATTAAAATTAGAATTAGTATTTGTAAATAAAGATTGAGAAGAACTATATTCTAAATTTTTAACCGAAGAAAAATCAGAATCTTCATAATTATTAATAAAATTTAATTTTAACCAATTACTTAAAGAAGTACTTATTGCAATATTTTTTTTGCTACCTTTTTTTTCATCTATATCACAAACTATAATATTATTAATCCAAATTTCATTAGAAGTTTTAGTGTTTTCTACTCCGAAAAAAAATTGAGTAATATTATTTAATGAAGGTTTTCCTTTGATTGCCCATTTACCATTCTGAAAAGTATAAATTCCATAATCTTCATTAGAAGATTTTCCTAAAGGATATTTTTGATAGTATTCTTTAAGAACATTTTTAACCTCTTCTAAATCTATTTCTATTTTTTCCCATACTTTACTATTTTTAATTTCTAATTTATATTGAATTTGATTAGTTTTGTCACTAGATCCAAATCTAAAAAATAATTTATCTTCAGGATAAGCACTATAAACACTAAAACGAAGTTTTTTATAACAAGATAAATGTTCTAATCCTTTGTAAAAAGAAAGATTAACCCATGCTTGTTTTTCCCAATCAGGTTGAAGTTTAATATTTTCATAAGTAATTTTTAAAGACTGTTCTTTAATTTTATCTTTTTTAGTATTATCAAAAGAAAATGTACTGTCTTTAATTTCTGTAGGTTTAAATTCTAAATCTTCTATATAATTTTTATCATAATTATTGATATAATCTATTTTAAAAATAGGAGGGTTTTTTTCTGAAATATTAGTATTTTGTTTTACCCATTCTGAATTAATTTTCCATCTATTCCCAACAAATCTCATGGATTCAATATTAATTTCACAAGATACATTTTTAGAAGAATCATTTTTCATTATTAATCTCATAGATTTAACATCTTTCCATAAATTTGTATCAGTTTTTACTTCTTTTGTTGGTAACATTAAATTTATAGAAGCAACACCACATCTATCTTCATTCCAATAAAGCATTTCTGGAGAAATTGCAAAACGATAAAAACTATCTTCATTATCATCTTCTAAAAGTCCATCTCCATCCATATCTTCTGTATTTAATAAACCATTATTTTTAGTACCTGTTGGATTATCTTTTGAATATACATCATCCCAATTTTTAATCCAACCTTTACCTCCTTCAATTTCTGGTTTATCTCCACATAATCCAACATCTTCTGCTGTATCAAGTGTTTTATTATGATTAAAATCTTCTTTATCCAAAATTCCATCACCATCACTATCTTCATTTATTTTTCCTATATCTATGAAAATTTTTATTTTTCCTTCTTTAATAAGAGAAAAAACTTCTTGTTCTCCTTTACTTAATAATGAAATTTCAAGTGTTTTATATTCCTCTAAATTTTTCCCTTTAGTTGTACTAGTTATAGGTGTTCTTATCCCAGTCCATTCATTAGGCAATAATTCATTTTGTAAAGAAAAAAGTAATATTTCATCTACACTATCTTTTCCTTTTCCTTTTGCTTTTTTAATTGCTATTTTGCCTCGTTTATTTTGAATCACTTTCATTTCATCAGTAATAAAATCTATTGGTGGACTCGAAGGAATCCAAGCATTATAATCTATTCTTATGGGAATAGAAACATCTATTCCTTCCATATTTTCAATCATAGCAATAGATCTTTTTTCCATTCCGAATGATGCTTTATTTTGAATTTCACTTTGATATTTATAAGTATTAAGATTAGTGTCAATATAAGAAATATTTCCTTTAACACTTATATCAATAGGAAAAC
Organism: bacterium; assembly: GCA_043817485.1. Classification (GTDB taxonomy): domain Bacteria; phylum JBDRGX01; class JBDRGX01; order JBDRGX01; family JBDRGX01; genus JBDRGX01. The sequence continues at coordinate 2,800 of JBDRGX010000082.1, read as the reverse complement.
TTGTATCTTGTTTTTTTATTTCTTTTTCAAATTCTTTTTCATCATCATCTTCTCTTAAATATCTTCTTTCTTCTCTTATTTCAATATCATCATCTTTTTTTATTTCATTTATTTTTTTGGAAAAATTTTCATCTAATTCCAAATTTTCATTTTTCTTTATATCTAAATCTGAATTAAGTACTTCTTCTTTTTTTTCTTGCTCTATTTTATTTTCTTTTGTTTTAATTTCTTGTTCAAATATATTTATATTTTTTTGAGGTTTTTTTCCTAAAACAAAATTAAAATTTGCTTCACCATCTAAAGTTCTCAAAACTTTAGATGAAGGTTCTGTTCCTAATTCTGGTGGAACCATTTTCCCTTCACTTGAAGAAAATGATGGTGTTCCATAATAAAAAAATGTAGTCCCAAAATTAATTTGCTTTAAAAATAAATTTTCATTTTTATCCCCTCGTAACAAATTAATTTCTCCTCTTATTCCAGCTAAATTATTTACTCCACCTAATCCTCCAAATGGCTTAAATTCATATTCTACTTCTATGTTCGTTATACTTTTAATTTTTGTTGCATCAAAAAATTGCAAATTTCCTATATCATCTAAAGAATATTCGTTTTTAGATAATAAAATACCATCAACATAAACTTTTTCACTTCCTTTAACTAAACCATACCCTTGTTTAAGTCTAAAAGATGTTTTTTGTATTTTAAAATTCATTTTTATTAAATAATGATGTAGATTTGAAAAAGTTCCATCTGTAAAATTTTTTTCATCAAAAGGCTCATAAAATCCTATTATTCCATTAGTATAATCAAATATTATAGGTGGATTCATATTTCTTATTTCTGGATATTTAGGATGATTAATCTCATTATGATCTTTATTAACTACTTTAAATACAAAATCTGGATCTTGTTCTGGAGGAATAATATTTTCACCAGAAGTATATAAATTGTAAAATCTTCTTTGTTCAGTAGTTCCATAATTTTTTGTTGTTTGCGATATATATTCATTTTGATATTTTATACATTTAATATTTTTAAAATATTTAGCAAGATCTTCAGCATTTTTTAATTCAACACCAGGTGTATATTTAATTTTTCCTTGTTCATCTAATGTATAACCAATACTTTCTATAATTCCATTTTCTCCATAATATTGATATGCTATAAAAATAAGTTCTTGATTTTTTATTTCTTGTGTAAATTCAATAATTCCAGTTTTATAATTAATTGTATAATTACTAATTTTTCCGGGAATCTGTCTATCTAAATAAAAAGTAATATCTTGATTAGTTATATCTTTATTTTTTACTATAATAGAACCAGTTCCAGTATTTGTTCTTCCTTCATTTTGATGATCTATAAATATAACTTCACTATTAGGAATAATTTCATAACTTCGTTTTCCTGTAAAATTTTTCTTTATTTTATCATCTAAATAATAAGGGTCTCTTATTTTATAACACTTATTATAAGGTTCTTCTTTATTATAAATTTCATCATACCAAAAGCTATAATATATATTTTTTATGTAATCTGTATCTTTTATAACTTTTTGAGTTTTTTCATAACCACCAGTAAATTTTTCAAAAATTACCTGATTTGTTGATTGACTTAAAGCAGTAATTAATTTAAAATCTTTTTTAAATAATCTTTTTTCTTCTTTATTTTCTTTTTTAAATAATTTATCAATTTTTTCATCATCCAAAGAAATTTCTCCCATTACTCCAAAAACATTAGTAACTGGAAACCCTTTTTCTATTTTCAAAGAAGAAACATCAATATCTCCAAAAACTATTTTTTTAACTAAATCTTTTTTTTGCCCAGTATAATCTATTTTAATATCATTTACAGTTTCAACAGGAACATCTCTTTCTTTTCCACCTTTATGTGTTATATTTAATCGAATTTTATCTCCAATAGTTCCAGCTATACATATTGAAAGAAGTTGAGTAATATCAGAAGTAGCAGCTTTTGTTAAGGAAGACCCTGAAAGGCTTTTAGGTTGACGATAAGCACCTTCAATTACAACTACATTTTCTCCACTTATATTTAATTTAGCATCTATTTGTTTTATTTCTAATTCTGGAATAAGTTTTCCTGAAATAACTTCTGTTACTAAATTTCTTGTAAAATTTATTTCTTCTATTTTTAAAGAAGGATTTTTTTTATCTAAAATAATATCTTTATCTGTTTCATTAAATATCCAAATTCTCATATGCTTAATTTCAGATAAAGAAATTTTTCCAATTGTTTTATATGGCATATTTAATTCAATATTATATAATTTCCAACCTATTCCATCAACTTTTATTTTGTATTGAAAATATTTTTCCTTATCTTTTGAAAAATTAAGTTTTTTATCTCCATCCATATCTTCTGTATCTAATCTTTTATTTTCTTCAGTTCCAGACAAATTTTTTTCATTATCATAATTATCATTCCAATTACTAATCCAACCTTCTCCTTGAGGAAAATTTCCTTTTATTCCATCTAATCCAGTATCTTCTCCTTCATCCAAAAAATTATTATTATTTTTGTCTTCTGTGTCCAAAAATCCATTTTCATTTGAATCTTCACTAATTTCTCCTATATCAAAATATACAGTTTCTCCTTTTCCTTGCCCATATATCCAAACAGATAAATAACGAGATTGTTCTAATTTTACTTCTTGTCCTTTAATAAGAGCAGTACGAAAAGAAACCCATTCTTTTTGTTTAAGAAAATATTGTAAAGATAATAAATTTTTAAATGTAGAAGGAATATGACTTTCTTCTTGTGCATTTTTGAATATTAAATTACC
>JBDRGX010000081.1:0-11918 GCA_043817485.1 bacterium | reverse complement strand
TAATCTTAATATTTTTTCTTTATATCCTGATATTCTTTCTGAACAAAAAGTAGAAAGTATTATAGTAAAAAGTGCTAAACGAAACGAGTCATTATTTATTAGATATTGGTTAAATAAATGGAAATATGAAATATATTTTTTTTCAATGTGCTTTATTGAAAATATCAAAAAATATGGAATTAAAAATGCTTTTTTATTAGAATTTAAAAAAAGTTTTATTTTTATAAAAAAAGTTAAATGATTGCTTTTAGTATTAGAATATTTTTTAAACTATTTTTCAAAAATTTTCCTACAAAAAAATAAGAAAATGTTTTAATAAATAAAGGATATAATTTTGAAATATAAACCTCTTGATTTAAAAAAAGTAAAATTTTCATCAGAAAATAAAGAATGTAAAGTAAATATAAAAAACTTTGCTAAACAGCCTCAAAAAAATATTTTATTAAAAAATTTTATTGATTACCTTCCTGATATTTTAAAAGCCAATGATTTCAAAAATTTAATTGATGACATTATTATTTCTTATCAAAAACAAAAGCCAATTATTTTTGCTATGGGTGCTCATGTAATTAAATGTGGATTAAATCCAATTTTAATTGAACTTATGAAAAAAAAAAATTATTACAACAATAGCATTAAATGGTGCTGGACTTATTCATGATTTTGAAATTGCATATCAAGGAAAAACATCAGAAGATGTAGAATCTGGGCTTAAAGATGGAAATTTTGGAATAAAAGGAGAAACAGCAGAGCTAATTCATAAAGCAATTAAATATTCTAAAAAAGAAGGATTAGGAGAAACAATAGGTAAATTTATTATAAAAGAAAATTTAAAATATAAAGAACATAGTTTATTTGCAGCTGGTATTAAATATGATGTTCCTATTACTGTTCATATTGCTATAGGTACAGATGTAATTCAACAACATCCTTGTTTTAATCCAGGAAAAATGGCAAATTTAAGTTTTATTGATTTTAAAATTCTTTGTTCTGCAATTTCAAAATTAGAAAATGGAGGTGTTTTTTTAAATATTGGTTCATCGGTAATTTTGCCAGAAGTATTTTTAAAAGCACTTAATATTACTCGTAATCTTGGATATAAAGTAAAAGGATTTACTACAGCAAATTTTGATATGATTTCTCATTATAGACCATTACAAAATGTAGTTAAAAGACCTATTTCTAATGATGGAAAAGGATACAATATTATAGGTCATCATGAAATAATGATTCCTCTTTTATGTTATATTATTTGGGAGAAAATAAATGAAAGAATTATTTAAAATAATAGACAATTTTAAAAAGAAAAAAATTTTAGTAATTGGTGATGTTTTATTAGATAAATTTATTTGGGGAGAAGTTTCTCGAATTTCTCCAGAAGCACCTATTCCAATAGTAAAAGTAACAAAAGAATCATATATGCCTGGAGGAGCTGGAAATGTAGCAAATAATATTGCTTCTTTAGGAGGAATTGCTTTTTTATGTGGAGTTATAGGACAAGATGAAGATGCTCAAATTTTAAAAAAAGAATTAAGTAAAAATTCTATTAATTATAATGGTTTAATCATTGATTCTTCAAGACCTACTATTGTTAAAACAAGAATTATTGCTCATAATCAACAAATAGTAAGGTTTGATAAAGAAAAAGTCGAAAATGTAAATCATTCTATACAAAAAAAAATTCTTGAATATATTATTTCTTTAATTAAAGAAGTAGATGGAGTTATTATTGAAGATTATGGAAAAGGAATAATTACACAAAATTTGTTAAAAAATGTTTTATCTTTATGTAAAGCCAATAAAAAAATTATCACAGTAGATCCTAAAATAAATTATTTTAATTATTATAAAGAAGTAGATACTATTACACCTAATCAATCTGAGGCAGAACAAATAACTGGAATTAAAATAATTGATGAAAAATCTCTTTATAAAGTTGGTGAAAAAATTTTAAAAAAACTTAATTGTCAAAGTGTTCTTATTACAAGGGGAGATAAAGGAATGGTTTTGTTTGAAAAAAATGGAAGCATTACTTCTGTTTCTACTATGGCTCAAGAAGTTTATGATGTAAGTGGAGCTGGAGATACTGTAATATCTTGTTTTACTTTGGCTCTTGTATCTGGTGCTGATAAAAAACAAGCTACTTATATTTCTAATTATGCAGCTGGTGTTGTTGTAGGAAAATTAGGTGTTGCAACTGTTAATAAAGAAGAAATTAAAAAAAATATATTAGAATATAAATTACGAATTTCACAATTTGTTTAATTTTTTTAAAAAATAGATATTTACATTTCACAATTTTAAAAAAAGGAGTTTTTTCGAAAAAATGAAAAAAATAGTTTTTATAATATTTTTGATTTTATGTTTAAGTTTTAATTTATTTTCGCAACAAAGTCCTAAAAAATATTTAGATAGTTATCAACAAATTCTTTATCTTTTAAAACAAAATTATGTAGATGAGAGCAAAATAGATTATAAAGTTCTTATTAATGATAGTATTGCTGGAATGTTAAAAAGTCTTGATCCTTATACAGAATTTTTAGATGAAGAATTATATAAAGAATTTTCTATTCAAACAGAAGGGAAATATGGTGGATTAGGAATTATCATTACTCTTAGAGATGAAATTTTAACTATAATTTCATGTTTTGATGGTAGTCCAGCAGCAAAGGCTGGTATTTTATCTGGAGATCAAATTGTAGAAATAGAAGGTGTTTCAACAAAAGTAATTAAACTTTCTGAAGCAGTGAAAAAAATGCGTGGAGATCCAAATACTAAAGTAAATATTTCTATTTATAGAAATGGATTTAAAGATTTTTTGAAATTTACTCTTACAAGAGCAATAATTCAGTTAAAAAGTATTCCAGTTGCTTATTTTGTAGATAAAGAAATATTTTATATTAAACTTGTAGATTTTCAAAAAAATGCTGATAAAGATTTAAAACAAATTCTTGATAAAGCAGAAAAACAAAAAGCAAAAGGAATTATTTTAGATTTAAGAAATAATGGAGGAGGGTTATTAGATCAAGCAATTAAAATATCAGAAATTTTTCTTGATTACAATAAAGAAATTGTTTCTACTCGCACAAAAGAGAAAAATAATAATGATGTAATCTATTCTTCTAATTACAATCCATATAATAAACCAGTAGTAATTTTAATCAATCAAGGTACTGCAAGTGCTTCAGAAATTGTAGCTGGAGCATTAAAACATCATGGAAAAGCAATTCTTATGGGAAAAAAAAGTTTTGGAAAAGGTTCTGTTCAATCAATAGTTAATTTAACAGAAAATACAGCACTTAAATTAACTATTGCAAAATATTATCTTCCTTCTGGAGAATGTATAGATGGAAAAGGAATTAATCCAGATATAGAAGTAAAAGAAAAACAATATTCTCAATTAATATATCATTTTATGCGAAAAGATTATTTTAGAAAATTTGCAGAAAATTTTGTTTTAAAAAATAAAAAAATTGATGAAAAAATTGAAATTACTGAAGATATGTTTGAACAATTTATAGATATTGTTAAAAAAGATAATTTTGATTTTGTAAAAGAATTAGTTACTAATGAAGATCTTATTGATATTTTAAAAGAAAAAAATATAGATTTATTTTCTGAATTTTTAACGAAAAATAAATTAGAAATTTGTAAATTATTAAAAACAAATATTTTAATGATTGCTGAAGGAGAAGAAACATCTTCTAAATATTTTATTAAATGGGATATAAATGTTCAAGAAGCAATTAAATATTTGAAAGAAAAAATATCAAAATGATAGATAAAATGACATTTTTAAAAAGCAAAATAAAAGAAATTATTCAAATAAATTCTTCTGCAACAATACTTTTTTCGGGTGGGTTAGATACAAGTATTTTTGCTTATTTAAATCCGAATGCTTCAACAATTACTGTTAGTTTAGAAAATTTTGGAGAAGATTTAAAATATTCTAATATAATAAAAGAGGATTTGAATTTAAAAAATCATCATCATTTATTTATATCTATCGATGAAGCTTTATCTTATATTCCAGAAGTTATAAAAATTCTTAAAACTTTTGATCCAGCAATTCCTAATGATTTAGTTGTTTATTTTGCTTTAAAATATGCTAAAAATTTAGGAATAAAAAAAATATTAACTGGAGATGGTGCTGATGAACTTTTTGGTGGATATGAATTTATGACAAAAATAGAAAATTTAAATGCTTATATTGAAAAATTAGTTCCATTTTTTGTTTTTAGTTCTAATGAATTATCTAATTTTTTTAATATAAAAATAATTCAACCTTACTTAAATAAAGAAATTATTGATTTTGCTTTAAATATTTTACCAGAATTTAAAATTAAAGATGGTTATGGAAAATGGATTTTAAGAAAATCATTTGAAGATATAATTCCATCTCATATTATTTGGCAAAGTAAAAGACCATTAGAATATGGATCTGGAATGACAAAAATAAGAGAAATTATTAGTGCAAAAATTTCTGATAAAGAATTTCAAGAAAAAAAGAATATTTATAAAATAAAATTTTTTAATAAAGAACATCTTTATTATTATGAAATTTATAGAAAAGAAGTTGGAGAAATACCTTTTTCTAAAAATGATGAAAATAAATGTTTAGGTTGTGGAGCAGGTATGAATAAAGCATCTTTTCATTGTAAAATTTGTGGCTATGTAAGAATTTTAGATTTTAGATTGAAAATAGAAAATATGAAATTTCCCAATTTATCGCAATTTTAGATTTTGGTTTGAAAAAATTAAATTTTTTAATACTCCTAATATCCCCCGCTGGCGGGGGTTTGTCCGTTAGGACGGGGGTGGAATTCTTTAATTCAAAATTTCATTCTGTATTTTGACTCCTGTATTTTGTATTCTAATTTCTTGTTTTACTTTTAAATGCAACTTGGTATAAATAAATTTATTTTATTTTAATAAGAATAATATGGAGAAAAATATGAAAGCATTTGTTTCTTGGAGCGGAGGAAAAGATGGAACAATGGCTTTTTACAAGGAAAAAGAAAATTTTGAAAATTATTGTTTTTTAAATATGATAGCAGAAAATAATGAATATTCTCGTTCACATGGAATAAAATCTATTTTTTTAAAAGCTCAAGCAGATGCAATAGGTGTTTCAATTATTCAAAAAGCTACTACTTGGGAAAATTATGAAGAAACATACAAAAAAGCACTTTTAGAACTTAAAGAAAAAGAAATTACTCATGGTATTTTTGGAGATATTGATGTACAGCCACATAGAGATTGGGTAGAAAGAGTTTGTAAAGAGCAAAACATAAACCCAATATTACCTTTATGGAAAGAAGAAAGAGAAAAATTAATAAAAGAATTTATTGATTCTGGATTTAAAGCAATTATAGTAGCAACGCAAAAAGAAAAATTAGGAAAAGAATGGTTGGGTAGAAAAATTGATTATAATTTCATAACAGATATTAAAACATTAGATATAGATGTTTGTGGAGAAAATGGAGAATATCATACTTTTGTTTATGATGGTCCTATTTTTAAAAAACCAGTAGAGTTTAAAATTGGAGAAAAAATAGAAAAAGATAAAAATTGGTTTTTAGAAATTATTCCTGCATAATAACAAATTGCTAAATTAATATTTATTGCAATTTTTATAAATTTTCTACATTTGTAAGAAGTAAAATATTTTTATCTGAAATATTAGATTTTTTATTTTCTTTTTTTCTTTTATAAATTAATGGTATTTTAAACAACGCTGCAATAAAACTTTTTAAAAAAATACTATTTCCAATAAGTATACTTTTTATTAACCACAAAGGTAAAAATAAAAAGTGATAAAAAAGTATTTTAATATCTGTTATATTTTTCCAAATAAATAAAAATTGATTTCTTAAATTGTATTTTTCAAGATCCTTTGAAGAATATTTTTTGCCGAAAGTTCCATGTAGTTTATGATATAATATAGCATTAGGCTCAAATATTAATTTCCATCCTTGTTTCCATGCTCTATATGATATATCTACATCTTCCCAACATACTGGTTGAAATAATTCATCAAATCCTCCTAATGCTAAAAATTTTTCTTTATCATAAGCAGATGATCCTCCAGAAATATAAAAGGTAGATGTTGTTTTTTTTTGATTTATTTTTTTTTCTAAACGAAAAAAACCTTTTTTGAAAATAGATTTTTGTGCTGAAATTTGAATAGTTTTTTTATCAAAAAGAAATACTTTTCCCATTACTCCAAAAACATTTTTATCATGAAAATGTTCAAGTAAATATGGAATACAATCTTGTTTAACTTTAATATCATTATCTAACAAAATTACATATTTATATTTACTTTTTTGTACTCCATAAACAAATCCTTTCATATATTCATTTTTTTCAAGAAGAATAATTTTTATTTCAGAAAAATTATTTTGAACAAATTCTATACTTTTATCAATACTTTTGTTATCAACTATAATTATTTCATATTCGCTATTACTATATTTAGCAGATTGAATAACAGAAAAAAGACATTCTTTGAGTAATTCCAATCCATTATAATTAAGAATAATTATACTAAAATTAGGTATATTCATAATATTTAATTATTTTTTAAGGGAAAAAAACAATTAAAAACCTTTTTTAAAAACATTTTTGTTAAATGTATTTTAGTTTTTATACTTTTTAAAGGAAAATATTTTTTTATTATTTTTTGTGTATTAAGAGAAATAATAGAAGAATATTGATTCGTCATACTATTTTTATGTAATCTATAATAGTATAAAAAATTATCTATTTTTTTCATTTTAAAATGATTTTTATATACACGAACCCAATAATCATAATCTTCTGCTCCAAAAAAATCTTTATTAAAAAAACCAATAGATTCATACACTTTTTTTCTAAATAAAAAACAAGGCCCAATGCAATTATGATAAATTAAATTTTCAGAAGACAATACTTCTTTTTTATTTAATATTTTTTCATTTTCATCAATTTCATAATAATTAGTATAAACAAAATCTATTTTAGAATGTGTTTCTAAAAAGTTAACTAAAATTTCTATTGCTTGAGAATCATAATAATTATCATCTGATGTCCATGTTAAATAATTTCCAGTAGCATTTGAAAAACCAGTATTAAGAGTTTCAGGAAGTTTTTTATTTTCTTTATGCTTTATAAATTTTATTTTTTTATTATCATAAGAATTAATAATTTCATCAAGTTTTTCATCAAAAGAAGCATCATCAACAATAATTAATTCTATATTTTTATATGTTTGATTTAAGCAATTATCTATAGATTGTTGAATATATTTACCTTTATATGTAGGAAGAATAATACTTACTTTAGGAATATTTTTCATTTTTTAATTCCTTTCCAAATAATAAACAATTTATCTGAAAAAAAATGATTTTCATCAGTTATAAAATTATAATGTGTATCTATGGTATATCATGTCTTTAAGATGTAGTTACAAATTAACATCCCAAAACCTCTTCTTTTTTACTTCCTTTTCTAATAAAATCATCTACTAAAATTATTTTTTCTCTCCATTCCTTTTTTTCATTTCCCATTACTGTTTTTACTTTATTGCTTATCAATTTTTTTGTCAAATCTTTTGTTAAATTTGTTAATAAATGTGCTTCTACTGGTGTATTATAACCTTTTTCTTTCAATTTATATCCCTTTTTTCTGTAATTATAATAGTTCATAAATTCATATAAATCAACTTTAATCTCTTTTATACTTCCATCCCTTTTTTTCTAAAAGTTAAAAAATAAAATTCATCTAAAATAGTTTTGTTTAATCTGTTCTACAGTCTGAAGCCTTTTTATTTTCACTCCTACAAATCTTTCAACAAAATGATTATCCACAAAATTAAAAAAAGTAATCACAGTTTTGTTAGCATAATTTTTTGCCATACTAAAAGAAAAAAAACAGTCATAAGCCATGATGATAAATTCTACCTATTTCTTTCAAACAACCAATATAAAAAATATCAATCATTATTTTGATTTTATTTGATTTTTTTTGGAAATAATTATATTAAACAATGAAATTCAGGTTTTTCCATTTACACCTGATAATTGAAACATTACGGTTTTATCAACTTTTTTATTGACATTTAAATTCAATTATGAAATAAAACTATACAGAAATTGTATAATTACTTGTTAGTTAGCTTTCTTTTTATAAAAGGATAAATATATGATTAAACGTCATCGTATCTATTCTCTTTTTTTTTTGATTCTACTTGCAGGATCATTAACGCTTATTTTACAAAAATGGGTAGGTAGTGTAACTCTTTACCAACCATCGTTTTGCGGACGAAAACAGGTGCTTCACAAGGCTATTCTTTATAATTTGCTTCCTCCTGGTCATACCACGTGGACTGAGTTGGGTGCAAATGGTGTCAACATTAGAATTGCAACGGTTTACTTTGCAGAGGGAATTCATCGAGTTACCAATTTCAATATTTTGACAATCTATAAGTGGATTGACACGATTGCTATTTTTGCTTCTTTTTTACTTCTTTTTGCTTACTTACGGAAAACAAGTTCATTATCATATTCGCTTATTGGTCTTTTGTATGTTGCAGCAATTCTCCCACTCACATACTTCTTCGCGTATTTTCACCCTTGGGATCGCGTGTCATTAGCATTATGGATTATACTGCTTATGCTTCTACGGTCGAAGCGACTCATTTTTTTCACAAGTTTGCTTGTCATCACCATTACTGTTAAGTATGATACAGTTTTGCTTCCCGGGCTTTACATTCTTGCCAATATAACTTGGGGTAATTGGTTCCGCATTGTTTTACGCTCAATAATTATGTTTTCGGTTTCGTTAGGAACATTGATTAGTCTGTATATTTTTTCACCTGATGGTTTTAAAAATGTAAATATCATCGATCTATTGTTTAAAAACCTTAAAAACATTTGCGAAACCCAATTTAGCTATCCACCACTTCTTGGTCTTTTTATTCCTATCAGCCTTGCAATTATTGGTTTTCGCAGAGCTGATCGATTTTCACGTGCTTCTGTAGTATTTGGAATTCTGCTATGTGTATTGCTTATTTTTACCACAAATTTCATAGAAATTCGTGCTGAGATGCCCATTCTATTACTTATGCTTCCATCAGCAATCATATCTTTACAAGTTCTTTGCGAAGGAGATTTAAAAACAAATGGTATTTGCATTTGTTCAGAAACACAAGAACATGTGTAATCATCATAAATATTTATTCGCAATATAGTCTATGTAAAATATTTAGTCAAATATTACAGAATGTTGTCATTAAACTTGTGGATCAAATTTAACACCATATTTTTCTCCAATTTTTTCTATAACAGTTTTTCCTAAATATCTTACTACAATAAGTATATTTTTTATTCCATATTTCATGAAGGTATGAAAAGTATGTTCAAGAATTTGTAAGTGGTTTTAATCATTCCCACAGCTATTAAAAAATTATTGCTCGTGAAATATTATTTTTTAAATATTTCTCCATTTATATTCCATTGAGAAGAAAAATGACAAATAGCTGTATATTCAGCCATTTTAGTACTAATTTGATTTGGCAATACTTGAAAATATTTATTTAAAACAGACCCATTCCAATAATCAAAAAGAATATTATAAGTTTCGTCATAAATTTCAATAGATAAATAATATTTGTTTAATAAAAGAGGTAATTTATCTATCCAACATTCAATAACACCATTTCCATTTATATATTTTATTGGAATATTATCAAAATGAGATTCAAAAGTAGCAATACGAATTCCTTCTATATTATTAAGAGAAATTTCAAATATAGGATTTAAAATAGTTTTTTGGGCATAATATTCTATTTTTATTCCAAATTTATCTTCATGAGCAAATATTTCTGTTTTTTTATTTTCTTTATCTAAACATTCTACATTTATTATTTTTACTTCTTTTGTTCCTACAGGCATTCCAAAATCAATATTAGAAAATTCTTTTTGGTTTTCTAATAATTGATTATATTGTTTTTGATAATCATAAATTATTTTGTGAATTTCTCCTTGACTTTTAATTTCTCCTTTATCAAGCAATAATCCTGTATCACAAAATCTTTCTATAGTTAATAAGTTATGAGAAACAAGAACCATAGTCATATTTTTCTTTTTTCTAATTTCGTTCATTATTTGATAACATTTTGCTTGAAAATTTCTATCACCTACTGCCAATACTTCATCTACTAACAAAATATCTGGCTGACAATGAATTGCTACAGAAAATCCTAAACGAACATACATTCCTGAAGAATAAAATTTTACGGGTGTATCAATAAATTCACCAATATTAGCAAATTCTATGATTTCATCAAATTTTTTATTTATTTCTTCTTTTGTCATTCCTAAAATAGCAGCATTTATATAAATATTTTCTTTTCCTGTTAAATCTGGATGAAATCCAGCACCTACTTCAATAAGAGCACTTACTTTTCCTTTAATGGAAATTTTACCCTTATCTGGCCAAAAAATACCATTAAGTAATTTTAAAAGAGTTGTTTTTCCTGATCCATTAGCACCAATAATACCAAATATTTCACCTTTTTTAATTTCAAAAGAAATATTATTAAGAGCCCAAAATTCATCTTTTCTTAATTTTTCAGAATGAGAACTTAATCCAAATGTATTTTTAGTAATATCTGTAATACCATATAACATTGATCTTTTAATGATTTACAATATTTTTTTGCTACATTTTCTACTTTTATACTCATATTTTTAAATTCTTTCTGTTACTCTCGTTTCGGTTAAATGAAATATAATTAAACATAATGTAAAAATAATTATTGAAATAATAATTGAAAATAAAAAACCAATCCATTCTGTAGTTGTTCCTGTTAAGATAATTTCTCTTGAGGTTGAAATTAAATAATACAAAGGATTATATTTTGTTATCGTTGAAAGTATTCCAGTTGTTGGTTTTTTATAAAAAATAGGAGTTAAAAACATTAAAAAGGTGATAATAGATGAAAGACTATTTCCAATATCTCTCATAATTCCATTTAATAAAGATAAAATTAAACTAAATCCTATTGTGAGTAATATTATTGGTATTATAAATATAGGGACGAATAAAATTGCTATACTTGGTGTAATTTTATACCAAAATAACAATATAATTACTAAAATAAATTGAATTATAAAAGAAGTGATTGATTGAAGGCAAGAAGCAATTACTAATGATTTTTTAGAAAAATTAATTTTAACTAACATTGAACCAGCTTTTACTAATGAATTTGATCCAGCCATTAATCCAATAGAAAATATTTGCCAAAAAGCCATTCCAAGCAAAGCATATATAGCATAAGGAAATGGAATATCGCTAATAGTGAATATTCCAGCATAATTAAAAATAACAAAAGTTCCAATACTTATTAAAGGAATAATAAAAGTCCAAAAAATACCAATTAAAGTTTGCTTATATAAAGCACAAAAATCCCTTTTAAATAATTGATACATAAGCCATCTATTATTTTTAAATTCATTAAATATTTCCTTGAAAATAAATAAATAGCCCTTTTTTAAAGAATTGTCTGGTTCATAAGTAGTTATAATTTCATTCATATATTTGTTAATAATGATAAAAATAATGCTTGTCAAGATAATATGTTTTTTTGTTCACCGATATATTGTTCCTAACAGATATTTTTATACTAAGTTGAATTCAATTCGAAACAATGAAAAAAATTAAATTGGAAATTTCAATTTTAATATTTTCATCTTTATCTTTTGTTCAATTGGTAAGGACGAATGCTGAGCCCGTGTTGTTGTAAAGGGCAATTCATGGAGACTGTGTCGCAATAGAAATTTGGCATGAGAAGTATACAATGTTGTGCCAATATTAGCAATAAATACTATATATGGGATAGTTTTGCCATTAATTATCAATTGTATATATAAAGA
>JBDRGX010000080.1:0-6520 GCA_043817485.1 bacterium | reverse complement strand
TGTTTTTTAATAACAATTTTATTAGGTAAGTTTATAAAAGAAGTAGTTTTGCCATTTTTTAAAAATAAAATAATATTCTCTAAATGCTGATAATATATTTCTTTAATTTTTAAATTTTTAAAGCAATTTATAATTATTCTTTTTTGAATTACTATATCATTTTTCAAAAATTCATCTAAATTTAAAATAATTTTTGTAGAAAATGTATTTTTAATTATCTTTTCATATTTTTGCTTTACTATTTTATATAAATATTTATTTTCTTCTTTAATTATAGAAGAAGTATTTAAAAGTACATTATCAATATTAGGATTATAATTTTTTTTTAAATAAGGAAGAAAATTATTTCTTATTTTATTTCTAAAATAAATATTTTTAGAGTTAGTAGAATCAATTCTAAATTTTATTTTATTATCATTCAAAAACTCCAATATTTCTTTTCGAGAAATATTAAGAAGAGGTCTTATAATATTATCTCTTACAATAGGTATTCCTTGTAACCCATTTATTCCAGTACCTCGTAAAAAATACATTAAAATAGTTTCGATATTATCATTTTGAGTATGAGCGGTAGCAATTTTGTTTGCTTTATTTTTTTTAGCTTGTTTTAAAAAAAATTTATATCTTTCTTCTCTTGCAATTTCTTCTATTCCACCTTTTTTTTTAGATAATTCTGCAATATTTATTTCTTTAATAAAACAAGGAATTTTAAATTGCTCACATAAACTTTTTACAAATTCTTGATCTTCAAAAGATTCTTTTCCTCTCAGTTTATAATTAAGATGAGCACAAATAAAAGAAAATTTATATTTTTTCATAAAAAAATATAAAGCCATAAATAACATTACTGAATCTGGTCCTCCTGAAATACCAAGAAGAATTTTGTCATAAGAAGAAATCATTTTATACTTATCAATTGTATTTTGTATTGTATTTAATATTTTATTCATATTTTATTAGGTAAAAAAAAAGACAATTTTTCATATTAAAAAATTGTCTTTAAATTTCAAATTATTTTGGTACAATTATATTTTGGTAGCGGCGCAGGGACTCGAACCCCGGACACTACGGGTATGAACCGTATGCTCTAACCAACTGAGCTACACCGCCGCATTATATAGTTGGTTGCGGGGGCAAGATTCGAACTTGCGACCTTTGGGTTATGAGCCCAACGAGCTACCACTGCTCCACCCCGCGATCATAATTATATATATTTTTTTAATTCATTTTACAATAAAAGTCAATATTTATTTTAATTTAATATCAAAACTATTTTCATTTCAATATTTAAAAATCTTTCAAACAAGCAATTCCCGGTAAAATTTTTCCTTCCAAATATTCTAAAGAAGCACCTCCACCTGTAGAAATATGTGTAATTTTATGAGAATATCCAGCTTGATTAACAGCAGCAACAGAATCTCCACCACCAACTATTGTAATTGCATCAATTTCACTCAACATTTTAGCAATTTCAAATGTTCCAGTTTGAAAATTTTTCATTTCAAAAATTCCCATAGGTCCATTCCAAACTACTGTTTTTGAATTTATTAATATTTCTTTAAATTTTTTAACTGTTTCTTTTCCTATATCTACAGCTATTGAATTAAATGGAATTTCTTTGACTTCTTTTATTTCTGCATTTTCTTTAATTTCTGAAACTACAATATGATCTTCTGGAAGAATAAAATTTACTTTTTTCTTACTTGCTTCTTGTAAAATTTCTTTTGCTAATAAAATTTTTTCTTGTTCTATTTTTGAATTTCCAATTTCTTTATCTTGTGCTTTTAAAAAAGTATAAGCCATTGCACCACCAATAAGTAAATTATCTACTTTATCCAGCAAATTTTTAATTACATCTATTTTCCCAGAAATTTTCGATCCACCTAATATAGCAGTAAAAGGACGTTTTGGATTATTTATTGCTTCATCTAAATATTTAATTTCTTTTATTAATAAAAATCCAGATACAGCTGGTAAAAAATTTGCTACTCCTACATTCGAAGCATGTGCTCTATGAGCAATCCCAAATGCATCATTTATTAGAATATCACCTAATAAAGATAGTTGTAAAGCAAATTCTTTTTCGTTTTTTTCTTCTTCAATATGAAATCTTAAATTTTCTAATAAAATAATTTCTCCAGATTTCATTTCATTTACTAATTCTTTAATCTCATCTCCAACACAATCTTTTGCCATTATTACTTTTTTCCCAAGTAATTCTGAAAGCCGAATACTTACTGGGTTAAGACTAAATTCAGAAACAATTTTGCCTTTAGGTCTTCCTATATGAGACATCAAAATTACTTTGGAGCCTTGTTCTAAACAATAATTTATAGTTGGGAGACTTTCTTTAATTCTTGTATCATCAGTAATTTTCAAATTTTCATCTAATGGTACATTAAAATCAACTCTTATTAATACTCGTTTATTTTTTAAATCTATATCTTTTAAATTTAATTTTGTCATAAATAAAAATCTCCTCTATAAATAATTTTTTATTAGAGTTTTTTTAACAAATTCTTACATAATATAATTAGTTAATTCTACTGTTCTGCAAGAATAACCCCATTCATTATCATACCATGCTAATACTTTAATCATATCTCCATCCATTAACATTGTTTGAGAAGCATCAAAAATAGAAGAATGAGGATTACCAATAAAATCTGATGAAACTAAAGGAGTTCCTTCAATATATTCAACATATTTTTTCATATTATTATTAGCAGCTTCTTTAATAACATTATTTATTTCTTCTACGCTTACTTTTTTATCTAAAGTAGCCACTAAATCTACGATAGAAACATTTGGTACTGGTACTCTCATTGCCATTCCGTTTAATTTTCCTTTTAATTCTGGTAAAACTAAACCAATAGCTTTTGCTGCACCTGTAGTACTTGGAACCATAGAAAGAGCACCAGCTCTACCTCTTGCAAAATCTTTTTTTGCTGGACCATCTAATATTCCTTGATTAGCTGTATAAGCATGAATTGTAGTCATTAAACCTTTTATTATTTTAAAATTTTCATGAAGTACTTTTGCAATAGGAGCCAAACAATTAGTAGTACAAGAAGCATTAGAAATAATATTATGTTTTGTTATATCATATTTATTTTCATTTACACCTAAAACAATGGTAATATCTTCATTTTTAGCAGGTGCAGAAATAATAACTTTTTTTGCTCCAGCTTGAATATGTTTTGAGGCAAGAGTAGCATCAGTAAACAAACCAGTAGATTCTATTACTATATCAACACCTAAATCTTTCCAAGGTAAATTTGCTGGATCTTTTTCTGAACAAACTTTTATTTCTTTTCCATTTATAATTAAACTATTATTCGTAAATTCTACTTTACCTTCAAATGTTCTATGTATAGAATCATACTTAAATAAATAAGCTAAATTTTCTGCATCACATAAATCATTTACTGCTACTAAATCAAAATCATAATTATATTTTAAAGCAGCTCTTAAAATATTTCTACCAATTCTTCCAAATCCATTAATAGCAATTTTTTTTCCCATTTATTATTACCTCCTGTTAGATAATTAAAAATTATTTTAAAAACTTATTTTTCAAAATTACTTTGTAAAATATTTTATATTATTTTCATTATACAAAAGCAAAAATAAATTTTAAAATTTGTAGATAAATAATATATAATATTTTATTTGGCAAGAAATTTTTTAATTTATTTTTTTTAAAGTAATTTTATTGACATTTTTTTTAAAAAATATTATTGTAAAAAAAATAATTATGAAAATAAAAAAAGCTTTTTTGAATTTTTTTTCTCCATATTTAGGAAACTTTTTAATTAGAAGCATTGGAAAAACACTTAATTTAAAAATTATAGGTTTTTCTAAAATAGAAAAAATTAAAAAAAATCATGGAAAAATAATTTATGCTTTCTGGCATGGAGAACAATTTCCTTTAGCTTATTTTTTTAAAGACAAAAATATTTGTTTAATTACAAGTTTAAGTGAAGATGGAAATTATCAAACTAAAATAATAAAAAAATTAGGATACCAAGTTGTCAGAGGAGATAATAAAAAAGGTGGAGTAAAAGGATTATTATCTCTTATAGAAAAAATAAACGAAGGATTTGATATTGCTTTAGCAATAGATGGTCCAGTAGGTCCTATTTATGAACCTAAGCCAGGAGTAATATATTTAGCAAAAAAAACTGGTCAACCTATTATTCCAATTTCAATAAAAATAGAAAAATCTAAAATTTTTGAAAAAGCATGGGATAAATATATTTTACCAAAACCTTTTAGTAAAGGAATTATTTTTATTGGGGATCCAATATTTATTGATAAAAACGAAAAAAACATTGAAGAAAAAAGAATAGAATTAAAAAATATTCTTTTAAAACTAAAAAACAATTAAAAAATTGAAATTTTTTATATTAAATTACATTTAGAATGATAACAAGGCACAAAAAAGAAGGCGACAAAAGCGTATTAGATAATACGCTGGAGAAGCCGTAACAAAGCCAACACAGTTAGCGTTTAAATGTGACTTGGTATTAATAGCGGGATTAACTCAGTTGGTAGAGTGCTAGCTTCCCAAGCTGGTAGCACGGGTTCAAGTCCCGTATCCCGCTCCAAAATTTATATTATATGAATAATAAACTTATTTTTATTTTAGGTGGTGCAAAATCTGGAAAAAGTGATTATGCTCTTTTATTAGGAAAAAAAATAAAAAGAAAAACTTATTTTATTGCTACAGCCATAAATGATACACAAGAAATGCAAATAAAAATATTGAAACATCAAAAAAAAAGACCTAAAAACTGGAATACAATTGAAGAAAGTAAAAATATTATTCCTCAATTAAAAAAAAAATTTTCTAATAATTTGATTATATTAGATTGTTTAACTGTTTATTTATCAAATCTTTTTTATGAATATCGAAATTTAAAAGAGAAAAAAGAAAAAATAAAATTACATATTAAAAAAATTCTTAAATTACATCAAGATTCAAAAAATATTTTTATTATTGTAAGTAATGAAGTAGGTTGTGGAATAGTTCCTATGAATAGTATAACACGAGAATTTAGAGATTTACAAGGAGAAGTGAACCAAACAATAGCTAAATTTGCTAATGAAGTTTATTTTTTGGTTGCAGGCATTAATCAGAGGTTAAAATGAAATTATTTGAAAAAATAGAAGATTTAAAACAAAAATATCAAGAATTAGAACAAAAAATATCAGATCCAAAAATAATAAGTAATAACGAAGAATTTCAAAAAACAAGTAAAGAATATAGTAAATTAAAATTCATTTTTGAAAAATATTTTTATTTGAAAAAATTAGAAAAACAAGAAAATAATGCAAAAGAAATGTTAGAAAATAATCAAGATGCAGAATTAAAAGAATTAGCTATACAAGAAATTAAGGAAATAAAAGAAAAAATTAATAAAACTGAACAAGAAATACAAGAATTTTTATTACCTGAAAATCCAAATGAAAATAGAAATGTAATTGTAGAAATTAGAGCTGGGACAGGAGGAGAAGAAGCTAGTTTATTTGCTGCAAATTTATTTAGAATGTATAGTCGATATATAGAAAAAAAAAAAGTGGAAAATGAAAATAATTGATTTACATATAAGTGGAGTAAAGGGATATAAAGAAATAATTTTTATTGTTGAAGGAAAAAAATCTTATAAATTTTGGAATTTTGAAAGTGGTATTCATAGAGTACAAAGAATTCCAGATACTGAAACACGTGGACGAGTTCATACTTCAGCTGTTTCTGTTGTAGTTTTGCCAGAAATGGAAGAAAAAGATGTTAAAATAGATCCAAAAGATTTAAAAATAGATGTTTTTAGATCTGGTGGCAAAGGTGGACAAAGCGTAAATACAACAGATTCTGCTGTAAGAATAACTCATCTTCCAACAAAAATAGTAGTTCAATGTCAAGATGAAAGATCTCAACAGCAAAATAAAATAAAAGCAATGCGAGTTTTGTTATCAAGATTATCTGATTTTAAAAAACACCAAGAAAAAAATAATGTTGATCAAAATAGAAAAACACAGGTAGGCACAGGCGATAGAAGTGAAAAAATTAGAACATATAATTTTCCTCAAAATAGAATAACAGATCATAGAATTAATCTTACTTTATATAATCTTAATAATATTATAGATGGAGATATGGATGATTTAATAAATGCTTTAATTATTGAAGAACAAAAAAAACAAATGGAAAATATTTAAAATGGATTTAATGAAAAATATAGAAATTGTAAAAATAAAAAATAATGAAAAAAAAGATGAAAAAGATTTAATTATTAAAGAAACACCATTTACTATTTTAATAAATAATCAAGAAATTGTAACTCTTCTTTGTACTCCATGTAATTTAGAATATCTTGCTATAGGATTTCTTGCTGCTGAAGGGCTAATTAAAGATATGTCTCAAATAAAAGATATAAATATTGGAAAAAATGAAAATTATGTTAATATTGAAATAGAAAAAAATTTTCTCAATTCTGGAAGTGGGCCGGCTGGAGAC
>JBDRGX010000079.1:0-5628 GCA_043817485.1 bacterium | reverse complement strand
GCAATTAAAAATATAAGTAATAGTTTAAAAAAAATATCCAATTTAGAAGATCCAATAGGCAAAATAATAAATTTTAAAAAAAGTTCTAATGGCTTACAAATTGGACAAATGAGAGTTCCTTTAGGAGTTGTCGGAATAATTTACGAAGCACGACCAAATGTGACTATTGATGCATTTGCAACTTGTTTTAAAAGTAGTAATAGTGTAATTTTAAGAGGTGGAACAGAAAGTATAAATTCTAATATAGCATTTGTGAAAATAATTAAAAAAGTATTGAAAAATTTTGATTTAGAAAATGCTGTTCAAATAATAGAAAATACTGATAGAAAAATTGTTTTAGAAATGCTTAAATTAGATAAGTATATTGATGTAATTATTCCACGAGCAAGTCAAGAAACAATAAAATATATTTTAAAAAATACAACAATCCCAGTAATCAGTCATGGAGAAGGAAATTGCCATATTTATGTTGATGATAAAGCTTGTTTAGAAATGGCAGAAAAAATAATATTTAATGCTAAAGTTCAAAAACCAAGTGTTTGTAATGCTATGGAAACATTATTAGTACATAAAGCAATCTCTCAAAAATTTTTACCAATTATATTAAAAAAATTAAAAGATGCTAATGTAGAAATTAGAGGATGCTCTGAAACTTATAAAATTTTTTCAGATATTAAAAAAGCATCAGAAGAAGATTTCAAAAAAGAATTTCTTGATTTAATTTTAGCAGTAAAAGTAGTAAAAAATATTGATGAAGCTATTTATCATATTAACTATTATGGTTCTCATCATTCTGATGCAATTATTACAAATTCTTATGAAAAATCTTGGAAATTTTTACAAGAAATTGATTCATCTTCTGTTTTTGTAAATGCTTCTACACGATTAGCTGATGGTAAAATTTATGGATTAGGAGCAGAAATAGGCATTAGTACCCAAAAATTACATGCTCGTGGACCAATGGGATTAGAAAATTTAACCACAACTAAATTTGTTATTTTAGGAAATGGCCAAATAAGGGAGTAAAAAGTGGCAATGAATCTCCCCTGCCATAAATGGCAGGATATTTTCTCTGCAAGGAAAATATGTTATTATTGTGCCAATTCATCCCCGTCTCAAGAGACAGGGTATTCTTGGCACTCCCAGATAAAATGGGGAATATTAGGAGGAACTTTTAACCCAATTCACAATGGCCATTTAATAATAGCAAAAGAAATCCAAGAAATATTCTCTTTAGAAAAAATATTATTTATTCCTTCAGCCAATCCTCCTCATAAAAAAATTGAAATAATTGACAAATCTCATCGATTTAATATGGTTAAATTAGCCATATCTTCTAATCCAAACTTTTCAATTTCTGATATAGAAATGAAAAAATCTGGTAAATCATATTCTATTGAAACCATACAAAAATTGAAAAAAAAATATCCTGTTATAGATTTTTATTTTATCATTGGAATAGACGCTTTTTTAGAAATTTTTAAATGGAAAAAAGCATTAAAATTAATTTCTATATGTAATTTTATAGTAATCAATAGACAAGGTTATAAATTAGAAGACATTTCTGAAAAAGTAAAAAAACAAGTAATTATTCAAGAAATTTCTAATATAGACATTTCTTCAAGTAAAATAAGAACGCTCATAAAAAACAAAAAAAGTATTAAATATTTAGTTCCAGAAAAAGTAGAACAATATATTGAAATAAAAGGAATATATCAAAATGAAAAATAATACATTTATAAAAATGATTGATGTTGGAGAAAAAAAAAAATTACTAAAAGAAGGGCAATTGCTTGTGGAACTATTTGTCTTTCTGAAACAACAATAAAAAAAATTGAAAATAACCAAATTCCTAAAGGCGATGTTTTAAATGCCGCAAGAATAGCTGGAATTTTAGCAGCTAAAAAAACCTCTCAAATTATTCCTTTATGTCATCCTTTAAATTTAACTTATGTAGAAATTTCGTTCACTATCAAAAAAGAATCTATTGAAATAACAGCTATTTCTGATGCATATGAAAAAACTGGCGTAGAAATGGAAGCATTAACAGCTGTAAGTATTAGCGCTTTAACTATTTATGATATGTGTAAAATGCTTGATAAAAAAATAGTAATAAATAATATTTATCTAAAAGAAAAAACCGGTGGGAAAAGTGATGTTAAAATATAAAATAGCTATTTTGACTATCAGTGATACAGGATCAAAAGGAAAAAGAATTGATCAAAGTTCTGAAGAAATTAAAAAATTAATAATGGATTTAGGAGAAGTCGTATTTTATAAAATTATTCCTGATGAAAAAAATCAAATTATTTCACATTTAAAAAATTTAGTTGATAAACAAAAAATGGATTTAATTTTTACTACTGGAGGAACTGGATTTTCTCCTCGAGATAATACTCCAGAAGCAACAAAAAAAGTAATAGAAAGAGAAATTCCTGGATTTCCAGAATTAATGAGATTTAAAACAAGTGAAAAAACATTAAAATCTTATTTATCAAGAAGTATTGCTGGAATTAGAAAAAAAAGCTTAATTATAAATTTACCGGGAAGTCCTAAAGCTGCAAGAGAATGTTTAGAAGCCATTTTTTCTCTTCTTCCTCATTCATTAGAAATTATTCAAGGGAAAATAAGTGAGTGTGGAAAAAATTAATTATTTATCCCCAGTTGCATTCAAACACTAACTATGTTGGCTTTGTCATCGGCTTCTTATGTCCCCCGCTGGCGGGGGTGTCCGTTAGGACAGGGGTGGAATTTTTTAATACGCTTTTCGTCGTCGTCTTGCCACTTTGTTATCATTTTGAATGTAACTTTTAATATAAATAAAAAAAATTGGAGAATTTTTTTGGAAAATTTGAAATATATTTACGGTCCTGTAAGTTCATGGAGATTGGGAAAATCATTAGGCATAGATTTATTATCGCAAACAAAAAAAATATGCACTTTTGATTGTATTTATTGCCAAATAAATACAAAAGTATTTTATACAAAAAAAAGAAAAGTATATGTGACTACAGAGGAAATTATAAAAGAAATAAAAATGCTTTCTGATGTAAAAATTGATTATTTTACTTTTTCTGGTAGCGGAGAATCAAGTTTATCAAAAAATTTAGGAGAAGTTATAAAAGAAATAAAAAAAATACGAAAAGAACCAATTGCTATTTTAACAAATTCATCGTTAATAAATCAAGATGATGTAAAAAAAGATTTTTTATTAGCAGATTTTATTAGTTTTAAATTAGATGCATGGGATCAAAATTCTTTTGAAAAAATAAATAAACCTATGCCAAGTATAAAATTTGAAAATATTTTAGAAGAAATAAAACAATTTAAAAAAATATATAAAGGAAAACTGGCACTTCAAATTATGTTTTTGGAAAAAAATAAAAAAAAATCAAAAGAATTAGCAAAATTAGCTTTAGAAATAAATCCAAATGAAGTTCAAATAAACACTCCATTAAGACCTTCCTTATGTAACCCACTTTCTAAAGAAAATATTGATGAAATTAAAAAAACATTTAAAGGACTTGAAATAGTTTCTGTTTATGAAGGAATTTGTAAAAAAGTAAAATCTTTAAATCCAGAAAATACTTTGAAACGAAGAGGAAAAATTTTTTAGAAAATAAAAAGTAATTTATCTAACATATAATAATGTCACCCTTTTAGGGTTAAAATTAGAATTATTCAACAATATGCTATAATAATATCATCCCTTCGGGATTAAAAAAAACTGATTTTTGTATTACAATAATATAATTGTTTGTTGTGTATTAAATTCTTATATCTGCAACCATTGGCGTTCATTTTTTGCTATATCGACACAAAAACAATCTTTGTTTTTACGCATAAGGTTTAGAAAAATTTTAAATGCTACAACAATATCACCCTTTCAGGGTTAAATTGGAATTATTCAACAATATGCTATAATAATATCATCCCTTCGGGATTAACAAGACAATTCTCAACAAAACTGTGTTGCAATTATCTAATTTTGCTTCATTAAAATAATAATAAGAAATAAATAATTTTTGCATAAAAAATATTACAAAATTTTATTACTTATTAAACTCTAAAATACATTTTACAACTTTTTCTTGTTGTTTTTTTGTAAGTTCTGGATAAATAGGAAGAGCAAGAGTTTCTTCTGATGCTTTTTCAGATTCTGGAAAAGCACCTTTACTGTATCCTAAATTTTTATAACATTCTTGTAAATGAAGAGGAATAGGATAATATATTTCTGTATCTACTTTTTATTGTTTTAAATATTTTTTTAATTCATTTCTATTTTTTACTCTAATTACATATTGATTATAAACATGAAAATTATCTTCTTTTACAAAAGGAACATCAATAGAAGTATTTTTAAATAATTGATTATAAATTTGCACATTTTTTTGGCGTTTTGATATCCATAAATCAAGATATTTTAATTTTACTGATAAAATAACTGATTGTAAAGCATCCAATCGACTATTATATCCAATCATCGAATGAAAATATTTTAATTTTGATCCATGTACTCTTAACATTTGTATTTTTTCTGCAAAAATTTTATTATTAGTAATAATCATTCCTCCATCACCATATCCACCTAAATTTTTAGTAGGAAAAAAACTAAAACAACCAATATCTCCTATTGTTCCAGCTTTTTTATTTTTATATTTTGCTCCAATGGCTTGAGCAGCATCTTCAATTACTTTAATTTTATATTTACAAGCAATTTCCATTATTTTATCCATTTCTGCACATTGACCATAAAGATGTACTGGAATAATAGCTTTTGTTTTTTTTGTTATTTTTTTTATTATTAAATCAGTATTTATATTATAAGTTTGTGGATCAATATCTACAAATACTGGTTTTGCTTTTAATTTTGAAATAACACTTGCTGTAGAAAAAAAAGTATACGGAGTAGTAATTACTTCATCTCCTGATTTTATTCCAATTGCTTCAAGCCCTATAATAAGAGCATCAGTTCCAGAAGCAACTCCTATAGCATAGATTGAACCACAATATTCTGCTATTTCCTGTTCAAATTTCTCAACAAATTGACCTAAAACAAATTGGCCACTTAAGCAAACATTTTTAATTGCTTGATCTATTTCTTGTTCAATAGTTTTATATTGTTTTTTTAAATTCAATAAAGGCACTTGCATATAAATCTCCTATAAATATAAAAAACGGTTAAGTTGAAAATATCGAAATATAAAAAAAAAATTAATATATCATGCCTACGGCATTTGTATTATGTGGGAATAATTTTTTCTACCAATATTGTGTCACTATGGGACATTTATGAAATAATAATTATTGATAAAGCATAAGAACAAATTGTTCCGTTAGGAACATAATATTGGTAAAAACGAAACAAATACAAATAACTGAAATATAAAACAAATTTTCAATTTTCAATTTGAAATAAATACAAATGTTCGAAACAAAAAAATATAAAAATCCAAGATGGTTTTATATTTGTAGGGGCAATTCATGGAGACTGTGTCGCAATAGAAATTTGGCATGAGAAGTATACAACATGTTGTGCCAATATTAGCAATAAATACTATATATGGGATAGTTTTGCCATTAATTATCAATCGTATATATAAAGACTTAAATTAGTTGATATAAAGA
>JBDRGX010000078.1:0-41062 GCA_043817485.1 bacterium | reverse complement strand
CTCGTTCCACAAAAGCACTTCTGATAAATTTCCTGCTTTTCTTAATTCTTTGGCTTTTTGTTTTAAATTCGGATTATAAGGTAATTTTAAATACCCCGTCATTCCTTCGGAATGCCACCCCTTTAATAAAGGGGAATTTATTAAATCTCCATTCTCATATTTGCAATTCACCAGCACCTCATCATATTACTCCAACTCATAATACTTGAAAAAGCTACCACTTAATTATTCTCCCCGTCATTCCTTCGGAATGCCACCCCTTTAATAAAGGGGAATTTATTAAATCTTCATTCTCATGTTTGCAATTCACCAGCACCTCATCATATTATATATAAAGACATAACTCTATTCGTAGATATATTTTTAAAATGATCATCTATGAGACTGTGTCATAACTCTAAATATAGACATCCATACCACAACATATTGTGATTTTGTGGAAACCTACCACTTTATGTTGTAAAACAATTGCCGTGAAATTGAATTATGACACAGTCTGTTCATGAGCTCTAAAAGCAAATCCTGCTGTCCTGTCTCCTCCTAAACCTTTGGAAATAATAATAAGTCCATAATTAGGTTCTCCATTAGACCATGCTTGAACAAATGAAGTTATATCAATTGCTATATCTTTGTTTCCCGTAGAACCTTCTTGACATAATGCTTCACCTGGTATTCCTATTTGAGTTCGATCACTTTCTCCATCACATCCTGCTTTTTCCCATTTAGGGAATCCATGTTTTGGTGCATCCCAACAAGCAGCGCCTATTTCTACCTTAGAATTTGTCGAAGTTCCTTCTCCCCAATCTTTTTTTACTCTATAAACTTCAAATTTACCTGAAGTAAAAGAACCAGATTGATAATATCTCAGTGCAAGATAAGCAAATTGAATAGTTGAGCCATTTTCTATTGTTCCGCCATCAGATTTAAATATATTTTTAAATTTAAGTAATGCTCTTTTTTCTGTTCCTACACCACCTGGACAAATATAATATGTATGATATGCTTCTTGAGAATCGTCAGGCCACGCTTCTTGCATATTAGTGTCCATAACACCTACTCCATTTGTTCCAAATGTTTTCATATCAGCTTTAATATTTAAAAAGCTTATAATAAAAATACCAATTATTATTAATGTACATTTTTTCATTTTTTTTAGTCTCCTTTTTTAAATAATTTAGTAATCACATAAAAAAAACTTGACAAATTTAAAATTTAATATTTAAAGTTTTTAATTTATTTAATAAAATTCTTTTAATTTGGAGATTTTAATAAATTTTAATTAGTTGTAGTATCTTCAAGTGATGGTTACAATATTTGAGTAAAAGAGCAAGAAAGGAAATTAAAGAAATTGTAAATAACATTTCTTTTTTGACTTTAACCAGAACCTCTATTAAAACATTGTTAAAAGGAGGGACTGGCAATGAGCGAGAAGGATTTTATTTACCACATGAGAATCAAAATATTTGAAGAAGCAAATAAGAAGGAAATTTCAATAACCTGTTTTTGTAAAAGGTATCATGTAAGCAGAAAATGGTTTTATAAGTGGAAAAAGAGGAGAGATAAAAATGGAGATAATGGATTAAGAACGAAAATGAGAGCAAATCCTAAAATGCCGAATAAAGTGCCAGTAGAACTTGAGGGAAAAATACTTGAGTTTATAAAAGACTATCCTACATATGGACCGGCAAGAATAGAGGCAGAACTTTCAAGAAAAAATATTATTGTAGGGCATACTGGAATTTATAATGTTCTACAAAGAAGAGGACTAAACACAGTAAAAATGCGATTGGAATGGATAAGGAAATTAAATGGGGAAATTGTGACTTTTGATGAGCTTCAAAGGGATAAAGAGAAATCTAAAACTAATCACATAGAGGCAAATTATCCGGGGCAGTTAGTAAGCGAAGATACTTTTTATATTGGCTATTTGAAGGGAATAGGTAGAATTTACCATCAAGTTGCCTGTGATTGTTTTTCTTCTTTTGGTTTAGCAAAGATTTATACTAACAAAACTGTGAACACTTCGTGCGACTTTGTGAAAAATCATCTTGCAAAGAAGTTTGATACGGTAAAAATAGAAAGAATTCTTACTGATTGTGGGACAGAATATACTACCTGGCATAAAGAGGCAATCCCAAATCACGAATTTGAGAAAATGTGCAAGAAGCTTGGGATAAAACACACAACCACAAAGGTAAGGCATCCTTGGACTAATGGTTATGTGGAGAGATTAAATGAAACTATATTAAATGAGTTTTACTCTTTAGCTTTCAGAAAGAAGAGGTATGAAAGCATAGAGAAGCTTCAAGATGATTTAGATGGATTTATGGACTATTATAACTACAGGAGAACTCATCAGGGTTATAAGCTGAAGAAAAATGGTTATGCTACACCAGCAGAGGCACATTTATCAACAAATTCAAAAAAATGCTTGACAAGGAAATTTGGAATCAATAAAATAAAAATAACAATGACAAATAAGAGAAAGGGGGTGGAAGAAAAACTGATCATTACAGGACAAGTTTTAGGATATGATTTTATTAGGAGAAGAAGTGAAAAAGAGGAGGTTTTGGAATGTTAATTTGTAACCACATCTTGAAGCCAGGACAAATTAGTGGTAAATATTTAACACAGTTTATAAAAAATTATTAACTGTTATAATAGGAGGGAAGTTTTAAATGTTTAAAAAAAATTTATTTATTTTGAGTGTTTTATTTTGTTTTATTTTATTTAGTTGTGTTCCATCTAATAAAAAAGAAAATTCTATTCAAATTAAAGGGTCAGACACTATGATCAATTTAGTTCAAGCTTGGATAGAAGAATTTATGAAACAAGATCCAAAATTATGTATTTCTGTAACTGGCGGTGGCTCTGGAAATGGGATTGCTTCTTTACTTAATAAAACTTGTGATATTGCGTCTAGCTCAAGAAAAATAGAACAAGAAGAATTAGAAATAGCAAAAAATAAGCAAGTTGAATTTAAAGAATTTATTGTAGGAATGGATGGTATAGTTGTAGTAATACATCCTTCTAATCCAATAGAAAAACTTACTATTAGTCAACTTTCAGATGTTTTTACTGGCAAAATTACTAATTGGAAAGAACTTGGAGGAAAAAATGCTAAAATTGTAATTCTTTCCAGAGAATGTAATTCAGGTACTTATGTTTATTTTAAAGAACATGTATTAGGAGAAGGGAAAGAATATATAGAAAATACTTTATTTTTACCATCTTCACAATCAATTGCTGATGAAGTAGCTCAAAATGTAAATGCTATTGGTTATTATGGAATTGGATATATTAGTCCAAAACAAAAAAATATTGCTGTAGCAAAAGACAATAATAGTCCTTTTGTATTTCCTACAATTGAAAGTGTGAAAAATAACAGTTATTTTATTAGTAGACCTTTATTAATGTACACTAATGGAGAACCTTCGGGTGCTGTAAAAAAATTTATAGATTTTATATTAAGCGAACAAGGTCAAAAAATTGTGGAAAAAATTAATTTTGTGCCAATTAGATAATATAAAATATAAATAACGAAAATTAATAATTAGGAAATTATTTTGTTAAAAAAACTAACTTTAAAAAAACTATTTGAATCTATTTTTGAGACAATTGTTAAATTAAGTGGTTTTATTTCTATTATTTTAGTAGTTTTAATTTTTCTTTTTTTATTTAAAGAAGGCATTTCTATTTTTAAAAAAATTAGTTTAAAAGATTTTATTTTGGGAGAAAAATGGCATCCAGTTTCTCGTCCACCTGTATTTGGAATTCTTTCTTTAATACTTGGATCTGCAATGGTTACTTTGGGTGCGGCTATTATTTCTATTCCTTGTGGAATTGCTGCAGCAATATTTATTGCAGAAATATCAAAAGGGAAAATAAAAGAATTTCTTAAAATTGGAATAGAATTTTTATCTGCTATCCCAAGTGTTGTAATTGGTTTTATTGGAATAGAAATATTGGTTCCAATTGTTAAAAAAGTATTTAATTTAGATACTGGACTTACTGCTTTTACTGGTTCTATTATGCTTTCTATTATGGCAATGCCTACTATTGTAAGTATTGCGGAAGATGCCATTACTTCTGTTCCTCGAAGATATCGTGAAGCTAGCTTAGCTTTTGGTGCTACTCATTGGCAAACTATTTGGAGAGTAATTTTAAAAGCATCTTTTCCTGGAATTGTTGCTGCTTGTATGTTAGGCATAGGTAGAGTTATGGGAGAAACTATGGCAGTAATGATGTTAACTGGAAATGCAGCTAAAATTCCACATAGTCTACTTGATCCAGTGAGAACTCTTACAGCTACAATTGCTGCTGAAATGGGAGAAACTGTTCAAGGAAGTAATCATTATTTTGCTTTATTTGCTGTTGGGATAGTTCTTTTTATTATTGCTTTTATTATAAATCTTATAGCTGATTTCTTTTTACATAAGGAAAAATTATGAAAAAATTATCAGCTCCAATAACTCAAAAAATTATTTTTTTTCTTCTTTTTTTAATTACATTATTAATAATATTACCAGTAATATTAATTATTTTAATTATTATCAAAAATGGTATAGGAGTTATAAATTGGGAATTTTTAACTACTTTTCCTCGAAATGGAATGCGAGAGGGAGGAGTATTCCCAGCAATTATTGGAACTTTTTGTTTAGTATTTGGAGCAGTTATTTTTGCAGTACCAATAGGTGTTTTAACAGCGATTTACTTAAATGAATATGCAAAAAAAAATTTATTTACGCGATTACTTAAATTAGCTATTATTAATCTTGCTGGTGTTCCTTCAATAGTTTATGGTCTTTTTGGATTAGGTCTTTTTGTAATATTTTTTAAATTTGGCACTTCTATTTTAGCAGGATCTCTTACTTTAGCTATTATGAATTTACCAGTAATTATTACTACTACACGAGAATCTTTATCTAATGTACCTCAATCTTTTCGTGAAGTAAGTTTATCATTAGGTGCTTCTAAATGGCAAACTATACAACATGTTGTACTTCCTAATTCTATTGCTGGTATTTTAACGGGAATTATTCTTGAAATTAGTAGAGCTGCTGGAGAAACAGCTCCTATTCTTTTTACAGTTGCTGCTTTTTATTTACCACAGCTTCCTAAATCTGCTTTTGATCAAGTAATGGCTTTGCCTATGCATCTTTTTGCTATTTCTACTCAAATTCCAAATATTGCTTTAAATACAAGATATGCTACTGCTTTAGTTTTATTAGGAGTAGTATTTGGTGTTAATTTAATTGCTATTATTATTCGTTCTAATTTAAGGAGTAAGCAAAAATGGTAAAAGATGTAGTAGTTGTAGAAAAATTAAGCATTAAATGTGATGATAATTATGAAATTCTAAAATCTATTTCTCTTAATCTTCAAAAAAATGAAATTTTAAGTATTATTGGTCCGTCTAATAGTGGTAAAACTACATTTCTTCAAGTACTGAATCGTTTAATTGATTTAAAATCAAATATTTCAATAACAGGAAAAGTTTTGATAAATGATCAAGATATATTTAGTAAAAATATTGATGTAGAAGTTTTAAGAAGAAAAGTAGGAATGATTTTTGCTTTACCAATACCACTTCCAATGTCTATATTTGATAATGTTGCTTATGGATTAAGAAGAAGTGGCATTAAAAAAAAATCTTTGTTAGAAGAAGTTGTAGAAGAAAGTTTGAAAGCATCATATCTTTGGGATGAAGTTAAAAATAGACTTTTCGAATCAGCTTTAATTCTTTCTGGAGGACAACAACAAAGATTGTGTGTTGCTCGAACATTATCTTTAAAACCAGAAATAATTCTTTTTGATGAACCTTGTTCTGGACTTGATCCTATTTCAACTATGAAAATAGAAGAAGCAATGTATGAATTAAAAAAAACATATTCATTAATATTAGTAACTAATAATACTAAACAAGCTGCTCGTGTAAGTGATCGTACTGGTTTTTTTTTAATGGGTGATCTAATTGAAATAGGTAATACTAATCAAATATTTACAACACCTCAAAATAAACGAACAGAAGATTATATTTCTGGAAGATTTGGATAGAAAAAATAATATATGTAACGGCTTAAATTAATTGACATAAAGAATTCTATCAGTAGATATATTTTA
The DNA here is from genome assembly GCA_043817485.1 of bacterium. Taxonomy (GTDB): domain Bacteria; phylum JBDRGX01; class JBDRGX01; order JBDRGX01; family JBDRGX01; genus JBDRGX01. The sequence continues at coordinate 34,939 of JBDRGX010000078.1, read as the reverse complement.
TTTATCTCATAATTTTTTAAGTCATTCGTTAATTATTTTTTGTTATTAATAAAAGAAAGTAAAAATATGGAAAATCTAAAATTTAATGAAATCTATAATATGGATTGTATAGAAGGAATAAAAGGTATTCCTAATAATACAATAGACCTTGTTATTACTGACCCACCTTTTGCTATAGATTTCAAAGCAAAAAGAAACAATTACAATAGAACATCTTCAAGTGTTATAGAAGGATACAATGAGATACCCAAAACAGAATACTTCAATTTTACAATAAAATGGATGAAAGAAATATACAGAGTTCTTAAAGATTCAGGGAGTATGTATGTTTTTTCTGGCTGGAATAATCTAAAGGATATTTTAATAGTCATTGATGAATTGGGTTTTATCACAATAAATCATATTATCTGGAAATATCAATTTGGAGTAGTAACAAAAAGAAAATTTGTCACTTCTCATTATCATTGTCTTTATGTCTGTAAAAATGATGAAAAGAAAAAATTTTTCCCTTATTCAAGATATGGAAAAGAAGATAATGATAAAGATGGTGGGAGTTTACATTATAAAGATAAAGAAGATGTTTGGATAATAAAAAGAGAATATTGGACAGGCGACCAAAAAACTCCTACAAAATTACCTGCTGAATTAATTGAAAAAATACTTATGTATTCAAGTGAAGAAGGAGATATTGTTTTGGATCCATTTTTAGGTTCAGGACAGATAGCAATTGTTAGCAAAATGAGAAGAAGGCAGTATATTGGATTTGAAATTGTAAAAGATTATTATGAATTTGCAAAAAAACGATTAGAAGAAAATATTTATAGGATTAAAAAAATAAATGAAAATTCTAAAAACCAAACATTATTAACACTATTTGACATGGAGAAGGGGAAATGACTTTTTTAGAAACCGCTAAACAGATTGAAAAAAAATTAAAAAAAATTCCAAAAATATGGGATGGAAGAAAATCAATCTTGGAGATGAAAAATGCAAATTATTCACATTGGAAGCAAATGGAATGGATTGGCTTTTATTTTCAATTTCTTTGTGAGAGATATTTATTAGATATTATGGAGATTCCTGGACAAAAATATGGGAATGTTGAATTTGATGGTTTTAAAAATATCCCATGGGATTTCAAAGCACATGCTATTAACACAAGTAGTCACCAAATAATCGTTAATGATAGTGAAGCCACTGTAAATGGAATTAAGGATTATAAAGCAGTTGGTTTAATTCTTGCTTTAGGAAAAGTTTTATATAACGATGAGGGTAGAACATTTCAGAAATGGCATGAAGTGTTGAAAGGTGGATTATCGGAATATTCAATTGAACGAATAAAAAGAGGTGCATGGTCAAGATTAAGAAAGGTATCTTTTGATTTACAGCAAATTTCCTTCATTGAAATAACAGATGACACCTTGGTTAAATGTGGTTCGTTTCAGAGAGATTTCAGAAATGCTGATGGCTCTCCAAGGAGAGAAAAAGTACTATTAGATCTTGAAAAGATTGATGAGGGGTTGGTTTATATGATTTCACAATAATTTTAAATATTCAAATTTTAAAAAAGAAGTAATTTCAAAAATGTATTTTCATGAAATGATTGTAAATAAAATGCAAAATTATAAAAAAATATTAATGCAATTTTATAAAAAAGTTTGATTAAATTTTTCAATATAGGAGAATTTTTTGGCAATTATTAAAACTTCAGATTTAAATCTTTATTATGGAAAATTTCAAGCATTAAAAGAAGTAAATGTTGAAATTCAACCAAATAAGATTACTGCTTTAATAGGTCCATCTGGTTGTGGAAAATCAACTTTATTGCGAGTGTTTAATAGAATGAATGATTTGATTGAAAAAATAAAAATTGAAGGTAAAGTAATTATTGATAATGAAGATATATACCATCCAAAAGCAAATTTAATTAATCTTCGAAAAAAAGTTGGTATGGTTTTTCAAAGACCTAATCCATTTCCCTTTTCTGTATTTGAAAATATTGCTTTTGGATTTAGAATTCATCATATATCTATTAAAAAAGAGGAAATAGAAAAAGCTGTAAAAAACTCTTTAGAATCTGTAATGTTATGGGATGAATTAAAAGATAAATTGCATACTTCAGCTTTAAAACTTTCATTAGAACAACAACAACGATTATGTATTGCTCGGCTTTTACCAATAAAACCAGAAATTTTGCTTATGGATGAACCTTGTTCTGCATTAGATCCTATTGCCACTCAAAAAGTAGAAGAGCTAATTTATTTTTTAAAAAATGATTATACAATTGTTATTGTGACCCATAATATGCAACAAGCATCAAGAATTTCAGATGAAACAGGATTTATGTTATTAGGTGAATTAGTAGAATTTGGGGTAACAAACAAAATATTTACAAATCCACAAGAAAAACAAACTGAAAACTATATTACTGGTAGGTTTGGCTAAAAAAATAATTTTTAAAGTTTTTTTTAAAACTTATACTAAGTTGCATTTAAAATGATAAGCAATGAGACGATAACAAAGCCAATAAAGTTAACATTTGAATACGACTTGGTATAAATTAAAATTTAGAAAGGAAATCTAATGCAAAGACATCATTTTGATGAAAAATTAAAAGAATTAAAAGAAACTCTTTTTTTAATGGGAAATACTTCAGAAAAAATGGTTGATTTAGCAATAAAATCTTTAATGCAAAAAGAAGAAAATTTAATTCAAGAAGTTTTTTTACATGAAAATGAAATTAATCATTTTCATGTAGAAATAGATGAATTGTGTTTAAATCTTTTAGCTCTTTATCAACCAATAGCTGCTGATTTACGGTTTATTACTGGTGGAATGAAAATTAATAGTGAATTAGAAAGAATTGCTGATTTAGCAGTAAATATTGGACAAAGCGTTTCTTTAATACTTAAGCAACCTCAATTAGAACCACATAATAATCTTCCAAAAATGAGCTTGCTTTCAATGGAAATGGTTAAAAAAAGTTTAGAATCATTTATAAATAAGGATGTAAATTTAGCAAAAAGCGTTCTTTTAATGGATAATGAAGTAGATAAATTAAAAGATCAAATATTTAGAGAATTGTTAACATTAGGACTTTCTAACCCACAAATTCTTGAACAAATTTTAATAATAATTCTTATTTCAAGACATTTAGAACGAATTGGAGATCATGCTACTAATATTGCTGAAGATGTTATTTTTATGGTATTAGGAAAAGATATAAGACATCATGTTGAAGAAGTAGGGATAAAGTAATTTTAGAAAATTAGAAATTTTAAAATTTTAAGGAAAAATATATGAAAAAAATATCTAATGAAACAAAAGTAGGTATGGTTGTTTTTTTAGCTTTTATTTTTTTATTAACAATGGTTTTATTAGTAGGAAAATTTAATCTTTTTGAAAAAGGATATAATTTTTCTCTTATTTTTGATTATGCTGCTGGATTAAAAGCTAAAACTGGTGTTTATTTAGGAGGAGTAAAAGTAGGTAAAGTTGTTTTTGTAAAAATTGCAGAAAAAGAAGATAAAAATTTTGTAATAGTAAAAATTTGGGTGCCTGACGAAATAAAAATAAGAAAAAATGCTCAATTTTATGTTAATACACTTGGGTTAATGGGTGAAAAAATTATTGATATTAGTCAAGGTACTAGAAATTTTCCTTTAATTGAAAAAAATGAAGTATTTAAAGGGAAAGAACCAATTAATTATGCGATATTAGGTGATATGATAGAAGACATTACTAAAAAAATGCAACAAGTAGTTGAAAAAATAAGTACTGATGAAAAATCTCAAGATAAAATAAAAAAAATTGTTGATAATATTTATCAAGCCACAGAAAAATTAAATACTTTATTAGATGAAAAACATTTAGGAGAAGTAGTTGCAAATTCAAAAAAAAATTTCTTATGAATTAGAAAAAAATTCAAAAAATGCAAATATAACTTTAGAAAATTTAAATGATATGATAAGTTCTAATAAAAAAAATTTAGCACAAATTTTAACTAATATAAAAGAAATAACTGCAGATAAAAAAATGAAAAATACTATTGTAAATTTAGAAAAAATTACAGAACAATTAAATACAATAATTTCTCAAATTGATGTAAAAAAAGGAACATTGGGAAAATTAATTCAAGAAGAAGATTTATATAACAATATTTTTGAAACCACTAAAAATCTTAAAGAATTAACAGAAGATTTAAAAAAAAATCCTTGGAAATTACTTAAAAAAAAATAATGGCTAAAGAAAAAATAATATATTATTGTCAAGAATGCGGATATAAAAGTTATAAATGGTTAGGGAAATGTCCTTGTTGTGAAAAATGGAATACTTTTTCTGAAGAAAAAGAAATTTTATCTGATGAAAAAAATAAAAGACCAGTTTTTAAATCTATTAAACCAATATTATTAAATGAAATTTCTTCTGAAAAAGTAAATAGATTTTTTACTCAAATTTCTGAATTTGATCGTGTTTTAGGTGGAGGAATTGTTCCTGGATCTTTTGTCATGGTAGGAGGAGAACCTGGTATTGGAAAATCTACTCTTCTTTTACAAATTGCAAGTTATTTTAGTAATACTTATGGAAAAGTACTTTATGTATCTGGAGAAGAATCTATTCAGCAAATAAAATTAAGATCTGAAAGATTAGAAATCCCATCTCAAGAATTATACCTTGTATCTGAAACAAATTTAAAAATAATAGAAGAATATATTAAAGAACTTAATCCGCAATTAGTAATTATAGATTCTATTCAAACAATTTTTCTTCCAGAAAATTCTTCATCTTTTGGCAGTGTTTCTCAAACAAGAGAATCAGCTGCCTATCTTATGAATTTAGCAAAAGGATTAAATATTCCTATTTTTATTATTGGGCATGTAACTAAAGAAGGAATAATTGCAGGACCTCGAATAATAGAACATTTAGTAGATACTGTTTTATATTTTGAAGGAGAAAGATTTCAAACTTTTAGAATTTTAAGAGCAGTTAAAAATAGATTTGGCTCTACAAATGAAATAGGTGTTTTTAAAATGGAAGTAAATGGGTTAAAAGAAGTAATAGATCTTTCTCAAGTTTTTTTGTCAGATAAAATTTTTTCTTCTGGATCTGTGGTAGTTTGTACTATTGAAGGAACAAGACCAGTTTTAGTTGAATTACAAGCATTAGTTACTCCTACAAATTTTGGCATTCCTAGAAGAATGGCTTTGGGAGCAGATTATAATAGGCTTTGTCTTTTATTGGCTGTTTTAGAAAAAAAAACTAAATATATTATTCAGCAAATGGATATTTATATAAATGTGGCAGGTGGAATAAAAATAATTGAACCGGGAATAGATTTAGGAATAATTATGGCTGTTGTTTCTAATTTTAGAAACACAGTAATTGATAATAAAGTTGTTTTTATAGGAGAAGTTGGTTTAGGAGGAGAAATAAGAGCTGTAACGCAAATAGAAAAAAGGATTATTGAAGCAGAAAAAATGGGATTTTTAGAATGTATTATTCCTGAAAAAAATTTGAAAGATTTAAAAAAATTTAAAATTAAAATAAAAGGTGTTCAAAAATTAGAAGAAGTAATTGATTATTTAGATTTATGATAAAATAAAGTAATAGTATTTTTGAAAGATTCTTACAATTATTTGGAAAAAAAATAGTTAGCATTTTAATGCGACTTGGGATAAAAAATATAGGTTTTTATATGGGTTGAGATTTTAAAAAATTTAAAAAAACATTAACAAATTAGAGAAAAGTAAATATTTTATACTAAAATTTTTAAAAAAAAGTATAAACAATAAATAAAAGGAAATTTTTATGATTCAAGTTAGTCGTCGTTCTAATTCTATTGAGTATGCTATTAGAGATGTTGTTGTAGAAGCAGATAAATTAGAAAAACAAGGGCATAAAATTTTAAAATTAAATATTGGAGATCCAAATAAATATGATTTTGATACACCAGAATTTATTAAAGAAGCTTATATAGAAGCAATAAAATTTAAAGATAATGGTTATTCTTCTTCTGAAGGTATTAAAATACTTCGTGAAGCAATTGTAAAAAGAGAGCAAGAATTTCATAATTTAGACATAAATAGTGATAAAATTATTATTACATCTGGTGTTTCTGAAGCACTTTTATTTTTATTTGGTGCATTAGTAGAAGAAGGTGATCAAATTTTAATTCCAGGGCCAAGTTATCCTCCATATATTTCTTTTGTTAAATATTTTGGAGGAATTCCAGTAGAATATAGAACAATAGAACAAGAAAATTGGCAACCAGATTTAAAAGATATTGAAGAAAAAATAAATGATAAAACAAAAGCAATTGTTATTATTAATCCTAATAATCCTACAGGTGCTCTTTATTCAAAAGAAGTAATTCAAGAAATGATAAAAATAATTAAAAAAAATAATTTATTACTTATTTCTGATGAAATATACGATCAATTAAGTTTTGGAGAACATATAAGTCCGTGTACTTTTGCAGAAAATATTCCTTTTGTTCAATTAAATGGTCTTTCTAAAGCATATCTTGCTCCTGGTTGGAGAATAGGAAATATGAATTTTAGTAATAATAATGAAAATTTATATGATGCTTGTATTAAACAAGCAAGAATTCGGCTTTGTGCTAATCATCAAGCTCAATTTGCTTATGCAAAAGCTTTAAATACAAAAAGTGATTTTATTAAAGAAGTAAGAACAAAAATTCAGCAAAGAGGAGAATATGCTTATAAAAGACTAAATGAAATAAAGGGATTAAGTGCAACTAAGCCTAATGGTGCTTTTTATATTTTTCCCAAGATAGAAGATAAAAGATTTCAAGATGACAAAAAATTTGTTTTAGATTTATTAGAAAAGAAAAAAGTGTTATTTGTTTATGGAATAGGATTTGGAGAAGAATATGGTAAAGGACATTTTCGAAGTGTAGTTTTACCTTGTTTAGATATATTAAAAGAAGCATTTGATAAAGTAGAAGAGTTTTTGAAAGAATAATTTTTTTAAAAAATAAAGTAGGGCTTAAAAGTAATAAAAATTTTTTAATTAGCCGAAGTGGTGAAATGGCAGACACAGTGGACTCAAAATCCACCGAGTTGTATAAACTCGTGTCGGTTCAAGTCCGACCTTCGGCACCATTTTTATTTTTCAATAAATTTTATGTGGATTATAGATTTGATTGAAAGTAATTTCGAAAAAATTACTTTATTTTTAATTGTCCAATTTTCCAGCCCAATATTAACAATCCTAAAATAACAAAAGAATAAATAATTGCTGCTTGATGAAAAGTTGTAATAGTAACTAAATAACCACAAATTCCCAAAATAAGACTCATTCCATAAAGAATTAAAACTACTTTAAAATTACTTATTCCAAATGATTTTAATCTTAAAGCAAAATGATCTGGACTTCCTTTAAACATAGATTTACCTTTTAATTTTCGCAAAATCATTACTAAAAAAGTATCATAAATAGGAATGGCTAAAATTAAAAGAGGAGATAATAACCCAAGATTATTTTTACTTGTATAACTTTCAGCAAGAGAAATACTACTTAATGTAAGTCCTAAAAATAAACTACCACAATCACCCATAAAAATAGAAGCATTTTTAAAATTAAATTTAAAAAATCCTAAAATACTTCCAGCCAAAATAATTATTGGAAACAATATTTCTACTTTATTTATTGAAAAAGCTATTAAAAAGAAAAAAATACAAGCAATAAAAGCTATTCCAGACGATAACCCATTCATAATGTCAATAATGTTAAAAGCATTAGTTATTCCCATAATCCAAAGAATACTTAGAGGAATTGATAAATAAGGATTAAGGATAAATTTTATTTTTATATTACAAATAATTAAAATAAGAGCTACTATGAATTGAATTAATATCCTAATATGAACAGAAAGCCCTTTAATGTCATCTATTAACCCAGTTATTGCAATAATTGTTCCACCAATTAAAATTCCTATAAGTGTTTTATTTAAAGGAGAAAATAATAAGCATATTATAACAAAAGTTAAATATATTGCTAATCCACCTAAATAAGGAGTTGATTTAAAATGTTTTTTTAAATTGGTTGGTTTATCTAAAATATTTAATTTTATTGCTAATTTTCGAAAAAATAAAGTGCTTAAAAAAGAAAGGATTATTGCGGATAAAAAACAAATAAAATATTTTACAAATGCAAAATTTAATAAATTATTCATTTTTATTTGCCCTATTTTTTTATAATTATTAAAAGGTAAGTCATAAGCCGAGTTCTGTATTTGATGGTCATTTATCTAAGCGATCTACCCAAAAACAAGGGGGTCAGCCTTATAGTTTTTTATTTGATCTTGCTTCAGATGGGGTTTGTCTGCTAATATAGTTACCTACATTAGCGGTGAGCTTTTACCTCGCCTTTTCACCCTTACCTTGTTAAAAAACAAGGCGGTATATTTTCTGTGACACTTTCCTTAAAGTTACCTTTACCTGTTTTAACAACAGGCATCTTGACCTATGAAGCTCGGACTTTCCTCAAAAGCTAAATACCAAATCGTATTCAAATGCTAATTGTGTTAATTTCATCGCCAGATTTTTATCTAACTAATTTTTAATTTCTTTTGTCCCCTGCTGGCGGGGGTAGGGGGTGGAATTTTTAATTCTTTTCCGTTGTTTTCTTCTATCCATTTTATTATCATTTTGAATGCAATTTGGTATAAATGCTTTTGCGACCATCTGACTTACCTTTATATATATTTATTCATCATAATATAAAAATCTTCCACAAGATTCACAAGAAATAATATTTTTATTTGTTTTTATTTCATTTATTTTTTGTGGAGGTAAAAAAACAAAACATCCTTGACAAAAACCTTCTTTGATAATAGTTATAGCCAAGCTATTTTTGTTAGGATTATTGATAATTGTTTCATATCTATTAAAAAGATTTTTTTCTACTTTTAAAGCAAAATTTTTTTTATTTTCTTGTTCTTTTATAATATTTTTTTCAATTTCTTTTATTTTTTCTTCTAATTCATTTTTGTTTTTTTCAATTTTTTTTATTTCTTCTTCTAATTTTTTTTTGGAATCATTTGTTTCTTTTTTTAAAAAATCTTCTTTATCAAAACATAAAATTATTTCTGTTTCTAAATTTTCTTTTTTTTCTTTTCTATGGTTTATTTCTTGTTGTAATGCAGAATATTCTTTATTAGTTTTTATGTCAGATAATTGCTTTAGAATTTTTTTTATTTCTTCTTCTAATGATTTTACTTCTACTTCTTTATGATGTTTTTCTTTTTCTAATTCAAAAAATTTTTTTTTGGTTTCATCATAATAATTTTTGCTTTTATTTGTTTTTTGAAGTTGTTCATCAATAATTTTTTCAATTTCATTTTTTTTTGTGTTAAAATTTGCTATATTAGTATCAATGCTTTGCAAAGATATAATTAATTTTATTTGTTCATTCATCTATTTTGCTCCTTTTTATCTGGGAGTGCCAAAAATACCACGTTTCTTGAAACAGGGATGAATTGGCACAATAATAATATATTTTCCTTGCAGAAAAGATACTCTGCCATAAATGGCTGGGGAGATTTATTTCAAACCGTCAAAATAAAGAAAAATGAAATTATACTTATAAAAAGAAATTTGTCAATGATTTTATTAGAAAAGGAAGTGAAAAAAAAGGTTCTGGCATATTAATTTGTAATTACATTTTGAAGCAATGATATATAAAGATGGTAGCATTATTTATTAAATATTAAGAAATTGTTTTTTAATTTAGATTTTTTTATTAAACAATAAACACTGAAAAACTTGACTTTATATAAACTTTAATATATTTTTTTATTTTAATAAAATTCATTTAAAATTAGGAAAAAAATTATGTTATATATAGATGAAAATAAAAATTATAAAGGAACATTAAAAGAAGTAGGATTTTTTATTCGATTTTGGCAATTATCTATGAAAAAAAATAATGTAGAAACAGACAAACTATTTGTAGAATTCAAAAAATTACTTGAAGAAATAATTTTACCTAATGGTTTTAATATGGTGATATTTAATTTAACTCAATTAGATCTTTTGCCATTTGTTAATCTTGCTCATAAATATGGTTTAAAAGTTTTGATTTATATTTGTAATGATGAAGCTCTTTGGATGATAATTCCTAAAACTTATGAATATGTTAAAAAATATGGAATTGATGGAATATTAGTAGAAAGACCAAGTAATTATTTTAATGAAACTTTGCAAAAAATATTACCAGACATAGAATTGCAATCTCTTGTTACTTGTGAAAAATATCAATTACCTTGGATAAATTGTAATCAAAATATGGAAATGTATCAAGAGAATATGAATGGTCCTTTATTTAAATTTATTATTGAAGAAACAAATTATCATGACCCAATGTCTTTATTAATGTTTAAAGAAATAATGGAAAGATCTATAAATAGTTCTAATATAGTTGGTTTTCATTTATATGGTACGGATATTCAAGATTATACTAATGTGTCTAACATAATTGGGAATGAATTAAAATCATATAATATTAAACCTGAAAGATTTGTATTTCAAAAAAATAAAGTAATTAAGGAAAGTTTGTCTGAACTTTTGGATGATTATTATCAGGTAGGTATTTATGTAAAAGATTTAGAAGGGAAAATACATTCACCTATTTGGTTTTTTAATCCCGAAGGAAAGGTAGAAGCAGATATAAAATTTCAAATTTCAAGAGAAGATAGAATTCATTCGCCTTTTTGGACAAAAGATCCTTTGGGAAAATGGGAATGGGGTGGTGTATTTATTCCTGGTGGTGCTTATAGAAGACCTCAAGAAAAATATAAGTATTTTGTTCCTAAAAAATTTTTAAAAAATGGAACATTAAAAATAAAATTAGATCCTACTTATGTTGATGCTTCAAGACCACTTTACGCACTTCATAGTAATTCTTTTTATAGATGGCAAAATTATTCTTCAGGAGATTGTTTAATAAAAGCAATTACTCTTGAAATTCCAAGTTTAGAGGAAAATGAAAATGAGATTGACGCAAAAATATTAGGAAAAATAGAATATAAAGATGGTTTTAAAATAGATGAATATGTTCCTACAATTATTGATGTTTCTTTGGAGTAAATAATGCAAATTATTGATATAACGGGTGTAATTGAGTCAAATATGTGGCATTTAGGAAATCCTTTATCAAAGGTGAATTTTGAAGAAATCGGCTCTATTAAAAAAGAAGGTTGGGTTTCTCATAATCTTATTTTGAGTGCTATTTCTGGAACTTATTTAGAAACAGGGGCTCATATGATTGAAGGATATCGGACTATAGATGAAATTGTTCCAAAAGAATTATTTAAAAAAGCAGTCATAATAAAAGTAAAAAAGAAAAAGCCGAAAGAACAAATAGAATTAAAAGAAATAAAAGGAATTACAATTAAAAAAGGAGATGCTGTTTTACTTAATACTGGTTGGAGTAGTTATTGGAAGAAAAAAGAATTTGTTTCAGAAAGTCCTTATTTTACGGAAGAGTGTATTGATTATTTACTTTCAAAAAAAATTTCTCTTTTAGGTAGTGATATGACTTCTTTTGATAAATTTGAAGCATCTTATATGATATTTTTAAAAAAACTTTTTGATAGTAATGTTTTAATTCTTTCACCTTTAATTAATTTAGATAAAATAAAAAAACAAAGAGTTGATTTAATTGTTTTTCCTTTGAAATTAAAAGGGGTAAGCGCTAGTCCTTGTAGGGCAATGGTAATAGAAAGGTAAAATAAAAAATGCTTTCATTTTATTTAGCAGCTTTTTTAGGTGCTTTATGTGTTGGAATATTCTCTGTAGCATTGCCATTGTATCTTATTGATAAATTTCAAATAACATCATTTTTTTTAGGATTATTTGCTGCAATATGGGCTTTTTTATATGCTATAATAGCAATAATAGCAGGTAATTTATGTAATACAATAAGTCAAAAAAAGTTAATTTTAATGAATTGTATTTTAATTGCTATAATATATTTTTTTATAATTATGGCTAAATCTCTTAATCAAATTTTTTTATTAGGATGTTTTTCTGCAATATCATGGGGAATATTTTGGACACCTTTATTGTCTTGGCTTTCACATAAAGTTGAACCAAAAAAATTAACTAAAACAATAGGAATATATAATATTTCTTGGTGTTCAGCACTTGCCATAGGTTCATTTATCAATGGGTTTTTTTATAAAATATATAATTGGTTGCCTTTTGTTGTTATCAGTATTTTATCTATAATTAATATGATTGTTATTTCAAAAGAACCTTGTTTAAAACATCATTATCAAAATTATCAAATAGAAAAAAAATCAATAAATAATAAAAAAAATATATGGGATGTAGATAATTTGTTTTTGTATTTAGTTTGGATATTAAATTTTATTGGAGCTATGATAATTTGTCATTTTCCTAAATTGGCTTATTCTTTAAATATTGATGTTATTGCAATAAGTACAATAATTAGTTTTATTTCTTTGTCTCAGTGTATTATGTTTTTTATTTTAACAAAAAAAACTTTTTGGAAATCTAAATTTTGGCCATTTTTTACATTACAAAGTATTATATGTTTAGGATTATTAGGAATAACTTTAAGTAATAATATTTATTTATGGGCTAGTGTATTTTTAGCTTTAGGTGTTTTAAAAAGTTTTACTTATTTTTTGAGCATTTTTCATAGTGCTAATGATATAGAAAATCGTAGTCAAAAAGTTGGTATCCATGAAGCAATAGTTGGAATATCTGGTTCATTAGGCCCTTTATTAGGTGGTATTTTTGTTTATTACTGGGGATTAAAAGCACCTTATTTTTTATGTTTTGTTATTTTAGGAATTGCAACAATTTTAGAAATAGGAATTTTTAAATTTATTTCAAATAAAAAATTAAAAGAAAAAATTGCATAAAAAATTTTAAGATAAAGCCTATAATTTAAAAATTACTTTTTAAAAAAAAATCTATGAAAAAAAAACAAATATTTCTGATTTTAAAATTAGTATTTATGTTTTTAATATTAGTTATTTGCATCTATGTCACATCTATTACTTCTAAAAACAAATCTCCAATTTCTTCTAATTATTTATCTTTAACAAAAGTAAAACATTTTTATGATATTAAAACAAGTGAAAACAATATTTGGTTTGGAACTAATAAAGGATTAAGGCGTTATTGCAAAGATAAAGAAATTTGGTATACTTATACAAGTTTTGAAGGTTTAGTAGAAAATAATGTTCAATCTATTGCTATTGATAATAACATTATTTGGTGTGGTACTTGGGGTGGTGTAAGTAAATATGATACTTTAAATAAACAATGGAAAAATTTTACTATTGCAGATGGATTACCTTCTAATCAAATTTGGTCAATTGATTATAATGAAAAATATGTAGGTATTGGTACTAATGGCAAGGGCTTTTGTTTTTATGATAAAAATAAAAATGAATTTAAAACTTTTGATGAAACTAATGGTTTAAAAGATAATTATGTTCATTGTGTAAAATTTTATAAAGATAAAATTTGGTTGGGTTCTCAAAAAGGAATTTTATCTTGCTATAATTTAATTACAAAAGAAATAATTAATTATCAAAGCGAAGATAATTTTAATATTTTTTATAATATGGCAATTTGCGATAATAAAATTTGGTTAGCAAGTAAAAATGGTGTTTATAAATTTGATTCAGATAAAAATACTTGGCAAAAATTTACTACTAAAGATGGACTTTCTCATGATTCAAGTTATTCTATTGTTATTAAAAAAAATGATATTTGGGTAGGAACAGAAAAAGGAATTTGTAAATATTCTCAAGATTTAGATATTTGGCTAAAATTTAATAATCCGTATTTTATTACTACTTATGATAAAAAAACTATTATTGAATCTATATCTTGTGATGATAATTATATTTGGTGTGGAACTTATGAAAAAGGAATAGGTAGATTTGATGAAAAGAATGGGAAATGGCAACTTTTTTATGGTGGATTAGTAAATAACTATATTAAAACATTAGTAAATACTGGAAAAGATATTTGGATGGGATTTGATTATCAAATTTTTGGAGCAAATAAATACAATTTTGAAGAAAAAACTTATAAATTTTATCCAATTCCTAATACAAAAATAATTATAGATGATGAAGCTTATGTTTGGTTTGGAACATGGAAAGGTTTAAGAAAGTATGATAAAAATAAAGATACTTGGCAAAAATTTACTACAGAACAAGGATTAATAGCAAATGATATTATTTCTCTTTTATCTGATGAAAATTTTCTTTGGATAGGCACTTATTATGGATTAAGTTTATTAGATAAAACAACAGAAAAAACTCAAACTTTTTTTAAAAATAAAGAAATTGTTTCGTTATCTAAAAATGAAAATACTGTTTTTGTAAGCGATAATAACGGAAAAATTTATGCTTATGAAAAAAAAGATAAAAAATGGAAAGAAATTTTTGATAAAAAGAAAGTTAAAATAAATCAAATAATTGCTACAAAAGATTTTCTTTGGATTGGAACACAAAATGGAATTTTTAAGTATTTTATTCTTACCAAAAAAATAAAAAAATATTATTCTAAAGATATTATTTTTTCATTTTTAAAACAAGGAGATTATTTATATATTGGAACAAATAAGGGCTTGCGAATTCATAATTTGAAAAACACAAAATGGAAAAAAATAACAAAAGAACAGGGCTTGCTTGATGATGAAATTTTTTCTTTAACAAATGATGTAAAATATATTTGGATAGGAAGTCAATTTGGAGTAACAAGAATTGATCAAGCAACTTTTTAATAATGAAGAAAGAAATGTAATTTTTTGTTTTGGCGTGATTGTATTTTTATCAGTTATTTTTTTAATTGCAAGAACTTGTTTAAGTGATGTTGAAATAGAAACAAAAATAAGACAAGTTGAAACTAAAATAGAAAATTCAGAAAATGAAAAAACAGGAAAAGCAAATTTTCAAAAAGAAGAATCTAAAAAAATAAATATCAATCAAGCATCTGTAGAAGAATTAAAAATGCTTCCTTGTATTGGAGATAAAAAAGCAAAGCGAATTATTGAATATAGAGAAACTCACAAAGGGTTTAAATCTATTGATGAAATAATGAAAATTAAAGGAATTGGAAAAAAAACATTTGAAAAACTTAAAAATTTTATTATTTGCAAGTAAGAAAGGAACAAATGGCTCAAATTACAATTAAAAAAATTAAAAGATTAGAAGGAAGTTTTTCTCTTTCTGGTGATAAATCTATTTCTCATCGTGCTGTATTATTGGGATCAATTGCTGATGGTAAAACAAGAATTAAAAATTTTTCACAAGCAAAAGATTGTTTGTCAACAGTAAAATGTATGCAAAAATTGGGCTCAAAAATAGAATTTATTGAAAATGATGAATTAGTTATTGAAAACAATGGATTATTAAAAGAATCTCAAGATATTTTAGATGCTGAAAATTCTGGAACAACAATTCGGCTTTTAAGTGGAATTTTGTCTTCTTATAATTTTTTTTCTGTTTTTACGGGAGATGATTCTTTAAAACAAAGACCAATGAAACGAATTATAGAACCTCTTATTTTAATGGGAGCAAATATTTGGGCAAGAGAAAATAATTTTTTACCATTAGCTATTAAAGGAAAAGATTTGAAAGCAATTTCTTATCAATCTTCTATTTCAAGTGCTCAAATAAAATCTTGTGTTTTATTAGCTGGATTAAGGGCAGAAGGAATAACAACTTATTCAGAACCAATAAAATCAAGAGATCATACAGAAAAAATGCTAAAATCTTTTGGAGCAAATATTACAATTAATGAAAATACAATTTCTTTACAAGGAAATAATATATTAAAATCTAATGAAATAATAGTTCCTGGAGATATTTCTACTGCTGCATTTTTTATTATTGCAGCTTCGATTTTAGAAGGGTCTCATTTAATTATTGAAAATGTAGGAATTAATCCTACTCGAATGGGGATTATAAAAATATTGCAAAAATCTGGAGCTAAAATAAATCTTTTCAATCAAAGAATTTTAAATGAAGAACTTATTGCTGATATTGAAATACATTCTTGTGAATTAGATGGATTTTCTATAGATGAGAAATTAGTACCATCTTTAATTGATGAAATTCCAATTTTATCAATAGCTGCTATTTTTTCTCAAAAAAGTACTGTAATTAAAGGTGCTGAAGAATTAAGAGTAAAAGAAACAGATAGAATTAAATCTATAAGTACTAATTTAAAAAAATTAGGAATAGAAGTAGAAGAATTTTCTGATGGAATGATTATACATCCTCAAGAAATAATAAAAGTGAATGTTGTAGTAGATAGTTTTAAAGATCATAGAATTGCAATGTCAATGATTATTGCTGGATTAAAAGCACAAAAAGAAATAAAACTTATTGATCCAGAATGTATTGAAATTTCTTGTCCTAATTTTTTAGAAATATTAGAAAAAGTGAGTGTAAGATGAAAAAACTAATTATTGCTATTGATGGACCTGCTGGAAGTGGAAAAAGCATTATTGCTAAAAAATTAGCTTTAAAATTAAAATATATGTATCTTGATACTGGAGCAATGTATCGGGCAATTACTTTAAAAGCAATATCTGAAAATATAAATTTAGAAGATGTTGCTTCTTTAATAAAACTTAGTATTAAAAGCAATATTGAATTTAAAATGGAAAATAATGAATTAAAAGTATTTTTAAATGAAAAAGATGTTACTTATGAAATTCGAAGTCAAGAAATTACTAAAAATGCGTTTTATATTGCTCAAGTAAAAGAAATAAGAGATATTTTAGTTAATCAACAACAAAAAATAGGAAAATTGGGTGGAGTAGTGGCTGAAGGAAGAGATATTACCACAGTAGTATTTCCGCAAGCAGAAATTAAAATTTATCTTGATGCTTCTTTAGAAGAAAGAACTCAAAGAAGATTTAAGGATTTTTTTGCAAGAGGAGAAAAGGTAAATATAGAAAAGTTAAAAGAAGAAATTAAAATAAGAGATGAAAGAGATAAAATAAGAAAAGATGGTCCTCTGAAAATAGCAAAAGATGCTATAGTTATTGATACTACTAATATGAGTATTGATGAAGTTGTAGAAAAAATTTATGAAATAGCAATGGAAATTAAATAAATTTTATTATCATTTTAAATTTTCGAATGAAATTAAATTGCGTATTATACAGTCTTGTAGGGGCGAATGGCCGAGACTGTGTCATATCATGTAATTTTGTTTTTATATACATAATTGCAAAAAGCAGTTTTTTTTCAATTAAGACACGGTTTCATTGGTTGAGATAGAGAAAATAATGAAAAGCGTAGATGAAATTATTGGTAGGGGCAATTCATGAATTGCCCCTACATATTAAATTTCCTTAACGATTTAATAAAGGGTGGTTACCATGTGGGGTCATCAACCATATAATAATAAATATCTTGTTGAAAAAATATCTTGCAGAAAATTGCAAGGAATTTTATTTTTTGTTATTATAAATTTTTTTGTTTCTTTTTTATATGCAGATATTGATGTTCAAGAAGCAATAACAATTTTAGAACAAAGTTTTGATAAAAATACTTTTCCCCAAAATGAATTTCAAAAATCTTTAACTCCTTATATTTTAACAGTAAAAAAAAAATGGGAAGAAATTTCATTTGAAAAAAGAAATAAATTAAAAGGACTTTTTACAAGACCCGGAAATATAAATTCTTGGGCATGTAAAGATTCTTTACCATTAATTTATGATACACCGCATTTTAAATTTCATTATACTAAATTTGGTTATCATGCTTATCCTTATGATGAATTTCCTATAAATGGGATTCCTGATATTATTGATATTTGTGCTGAAGCTTATGAAAAAAGTTATCGAATTTATATTGAAAAAATGAAGTTTAAAAAGCCATTAACAGATGAAATGGTAAAAGATAATGGTGGAGATGAAAGAATTGATGTTTATATTTTTGGAAGTGATGGTGGATGGGGTGGATTTGCAACCATAGATTTGTATCTTACTATGAAGCCAAATAGTTTTGTTGGAACAGCTGCTCCTTTTTTTGCTATAAATGTAAATTATTATAAATGGGTTGGAAAAGCAAGGATTAAAGAATGTTTAAAAACAACTTGTGCTCATGAATTTTTTCATGGAATCCAATTTGGTTATAATTTTTTAATGCCTAATTGGTTTATGGAAAATTGTGCAGTATGGGGAGAAGCTATTGTTTATGATGGAAAAAAAGAAGATGTTTTTTTATGGCAAGAAGATACTCAAAATAATTTAATTCAATCTTTTGAAAATAATAATTCAAAATTAATTGATGTAGGAGATTTTGCTTCCCCTGTAATAGTAGATTTGTTAGAAGATGGTTATTTAGATGTAATTATTGGTAATGAAAAAGATGAATTGATAATATATTTAAATCAAACAGGTAAATTAAATATTGGAAGTAAAATGCAGTTTTTGGGAAAAACAAGACTTAGGCCAGCATTTTATTTGTTAGATAAAGATAATGTGTTGGATTTAGTTATTGGACAAGAAAATGGAAAAATAGAATTTTTTAAAGGGAGTATTAGTATACAAAATATTGTGCCAGAAAAACCAGAAATAGGTATTAAATTTGAAGATGATGGTGTAAATTGGGGGAAAATATGGCCATCTATAGATACGGGAGATAAAAATACATCACCTACATTAGGAGATTTAGATGGAGATGGTGAATTAGAACTTATTGTTGGAAAAGAAAATGGAACTATAAGTTTATATAAAAGGATTAAAAAAGTAGAAAAAGAAGAATATTTATGGGAATGTGTTTCTAAAAAATATTTGGATATAAATGTTGGTTCTTATTCTGTGCCTGTATTAGTTGATATAGATAAAGATAAAGATTTAGATCTTTTAATTTCTGGAGAAAATGGAGAAAATGAAAAAATTTATTTTTATCGGAATGAAGGAAATGTTTTTAATTCTAAATTTATATTAACAAATAATAATTTGCCTTTATTAAAAGAAACCTTTTTTATTTCTTTTGCAGATATAGATTATGATGAAGATGTAGATTTAGTAATAGGATTAAAAAATGGTGAAATAAAAATTTTTCAAAATAAAGGATTTGAAATTGATTCTGCAGAATTAGATGGTTATCAAGATATTAAAAAATTTCTTTTAAATCGATTTTTATATTTTGATAAAAGTATTACTACATTTGATGGTTCATATGAATATGGAGGATTTCTTTGGACAAAATTTTTATCAGAAAAATTAGGAAATGAAGTAATAAAAGTTCTTTATGAAAGTTTTGCAGAAGGATCTTATGAAAAGTTAGTTAATTTTGGAAATGTTTTTTCATTAAGATATGCAGAAAAATTTGGCTCTCTTTTTAAAGAATTTACACTTTGGAATTATTTTACGGGTGAAAATTATAAATTAGATTTGGGTCTTACGCAAACACATAAAGATGATTTACAAAAATATTCAGCATATCATTATTCAAAAGGAGAAGATTTTCCTAATATACAAATTTATCCTGCATATATTCATAAAAATTATCCTTTAATTAAAAAAATGTCTCAAGAAGAAGTGCCTGAATTTTTAGGATTTAAGTGTATTCGTTTTTTACCAGAAGGAAGACAAGGAACATTAGTAATTAATTTTAAATCTTCATTTATTCCAGAATCACAAAAAGAAATTTTTGATTATTATGGAACAGCAGGTTATGGAGTATGGCTTATTAAACATTTGGCTAATAATAAAGTAGAAGTAAAAGAAGTGTTTTTATATAATCCAAGTCAATGTGCACAAGTTTTAATAAAAGATTTTGGGACAAATGTTTTAAAAATAGACATAATAATTTCTAATTTATATGCAGAAAAAATTGAAAATTTTTCTTTCACTTATTCTGCTGATATTTTAGATAAATTACCTGAAGTAAAAATGAAAGAAGATATAAAACTGGATTGGGTAATAGAAAAAAAGAAAATAGAAAATGAAGAAAAAGAAATGAAAAATGGAGATATAAAAATTTCATGGATTTCAGAAGGAAATATAAATGATGTAAAAGAATGGCTTATTTTAAGAAAAAAATACATAAAAATAAATGAAGGATCAAAAATTACAGAAATAGGTACTGTAAATAATATAAAAAAAGAAATGGAAGATTTTTTTTCTGGAAAAGATGATTATACTGGTGATGATGGAATTGAAAAAGATGGAATGCAAATTGATGATATAAATATTATAGCAAGTGTTAGTAAAGAAAAAACAGAATTTATAGATACAACAACTTTTTTAGATATTGATATGAAATATTTAAAAGAAGGTAATGAACAAAAAATATTGAATTATTCTTATTTTTATTATTATGCAGTTATTCCAGTTTATGCTAATAATTTTTGGGGAATACCATGTATTAACACAACAAAAGTTTTAAATACAGAAAATAATATTCCGCTTGGAGCGATTAATCCTGTTGATGAAATAATTCCTGAGATAAAAACAAAAGTTAATATATCATTAGGAAAATGTGAAGTAATTCTTTCTTCTTCAGAAGGGCTTATATTTGTAAATAAAGCATATTGTGAATATTCATCACAAAAAAAAGTTGATTTAGAATTGCAATTTTTTAATAAAGAAAAAACAGAATTGAAATTTTTAATACCAATAAGTTTTTTAAATTTAGAAGGAGAATATAAAATTAAATTTATTGCTATGGATAAGGCATATAATAAAGTAGAAACAGAAACTGTTTTTAATTATAATTTTAATTTAGGATTATCAGAAAAATTTCTTATATATCCTAATCCATTTTTATGGAGAAAACATCAAGTAATAACTTTTGTTTTGCCTGATAAAATAGAAGCAAATGAAAATAAAATTAAAATTTACAATATTGTTGGAGAATTAATATCTGAAATAATTTTTGAGAAAAAACAAAAAAAAATTGAGTGGAATCCAGAAAAATTAAGTAGTGGAATATATCTTTATTATTTTGAAGGACTTAATGAAGAAGGAAAAAAAAATGTTTTTAAAGGAAAATTTAGTATAATAAAATAAGAGGATAAAAAAATGGAACAATTAATCACTTTTGTTATTATTGTTATATGGATAATAATAACATTAAAACAAAATTTAGAACAAAAACAAAAAAAAGATTTGATAAAAAAAGAAAAAAATGTTTTACAACAACAAAAACAATTGGATTTCCCTATAGAACAACAAGAACAATTAGATTCCCCTATAGAAGAAAAAGGTTTTTTAGAGATTTTTTTAGAACAAAAACCAGAAGAAGTTGTTTCAAAACAAGAATATGAAAAAATATTACAATGTTTAGGAGAAGAAAAAGAAAAAAATAAAGAACTTATTTTTATGTTAGAACAAATGCATCAAAAACAAGAAATAATGCAAAACAAAAAAAAATTATTTTCAAAAACTGAAGAAAAAATATCTGTACCTTTTTTAAATGAGTTAAAAGATTATCAAAAAGGTTTTGTGATGGCAGAAATTTTATTGCCAAAATACAAAAAATTTTATAGGTAAATTTAATTATATAAATGTAATGTATTTTTATATTGACAATTTTTTTATTTTAATTAAATTTTTTCCAATCAAATATAATTTGTTTAAAAGGTAAAAATTTTAAAGGAGGTTTTAAAAATGGGTGGAACATGGTACTTTAAATTTTGGGGATGGTGTGTAGCTGGTGGGTCTATGATGGTTCCTTTAGGTATTTGTTCTTTAATAGGTTTAACTTATATTATTGAAAGATTGCTTTTTTTAAAAAAAATTAAAGGAAGGATATCAGCTGATCAATTAATAGAAAAAATAAAAAGTATATTTGCAGAAAATAAAAATAAACAAGATGCTTTAGAAAAATCTATTGAATACTGTAATACCATAAAAAGTCCTTTAACAGGTATTTTAAAAGAAGGTTTAATTCGACATATTGGAGATTTAAATACAAATGTTTCTTCTGATAAATATGTAGATGAAATTAAATCTGCTATTCAAGATGCTGGACAAAAAGAATTACCAGCATTTGAAGCAAATCTTAATATTTTAGAAACAGTATCTAAAATAGCTCCTTTATTAGGGCTTTTAGGTACTATTATGGGAATGATTCAAGCATTTAATGTAATAGCTTGTAATCCAGCAGGTGTAAGACCAGATCAATTGGCTGGAGGAATTTCACAAGCTCTTATTACAACAGAAGCAGGTTTAATGATTGCAATTCCAGTAATTGTTTTTTACACTATTATTAGAAAACAAATAGATAATTATATTACTGATATAGAAGTTTCTACTGTTGATTTAATAGATACTTTACTTATTAGAGGAAAAAAATGACTTTTTTAAAAAAGAAAAAAGATACTTCATGGGTTGATTTTGATTTAACACCCATGATTGATGCAGTTTTTAATTTAATTATTTTCTTTTTAGTCACTTTAACAATGGTAAAAAGTTCTGGAATATCTCTTCCTCTTGCTGAAATATATGAAGAAGAAAAGAAAACAGATGTTATTATGTATTTATATCCAGCAAAAGTTAATGAAACGGGTGCTATTTTAACTCCAGGCAAAATGGAAGTAAATTTTGATGAAGTTGATAGAGAAAATTTAGGCAGTAAATTAAGAGAACTTAAAACAGAAACTTTAGTTATTAAAGCAGATCAAAAAGTTTTTTATAAAACAATATCTGAAGTAATGGATATAGCAAAAAAATCTGGAGTACAAAAATTTACTTTTGCTGTTACTAATGAAGTAAAATCTGGAAAATAATTTTTTATTTTATTTATAATTATTATAGTATAGGTGGATATATTTTTTTGAATTTTTGTAATACAATAAATTTGTAAGTTTTATTTTTTATAAAAAAATAAATGAGGTAAATTGTGAATTTACGAAAAAGAGAAAGATGGGGAAATACAGAAATAGATCTTACTCCAATGATAGATTGTATATTTAATCTTCTTATTTTTTTAATGTGTATTAATACTATTAGTATTATTGTAGGAATTAGCATTAAAATTCCAAGTGATGACAATTCTTTTTTAAACCAACCAGCTAAAGTAGAACAACAATTAAAAATTTGTTTTATGGAAGATGAAATTACTACAGGCCATAAAATAGTTAAAGAAGGTGTTATTAAATTAAATGGGGTAAAAGTAGATTTAAAAAATTATGAAGAAATATTTCAATATCAAAGAAAAAGAATTCCAAAAAATTTGTTAATTATTGAAGCAGAAAATAAAGTTTATCATGGTGTTATTATTAAAATAATGGACATTACTCAAAAAATTATTCTTAAAGATGGAAAAAAAACAACATTTTCTTTTCAACCAGCAGTAGAAAATATTGAAGATAGTAAAGAAATGATGTAAAAGGTTAAAAATCGTAAAATTATAATATTATTTAATAAAATAATATTTAATGTTTAAATTATTTTGGAGGTTTGATTGATGAAAAATTTAATTATTTCGTTTTTAATTATGTTTTTGGGATTAATAAATGGCGCTTTTGCTGAAGTAAATATTAATGGAGACTATAAAAATTATGGTGAAGAAGATTATGAAGATTGGGTTCAAAAAGCAAATACGCAAGTATTGTATGATCCTTTTGGAGGATATTTACTTGAAGGAATTAATGTTTTAACTTTTGGAAGAGAAACACCTCTTACTACTGGTAATATTTTAAATAAAGCTCCTCAATATCAATCTTTTATGAATCATTTAATTATTGCTAAAGATTCTTTTGGTGAAAATAAAATTCATTCTCGAATTATGTTTGGGGATGAAATAAAAACCAGTTTTACAAACCTTACTTTTAAAAAATCTCAATTTCATGGATTTAGATGGGATATATTTAATGATAGAAATGAATTTACTATTTTAGCTACTAATACAGATAAACCAGTTCGTCTAAATAATTCTAAAAGTTCTATATCAAGAGAAGTTTTTTTTAATAGTAGAGAGGATACTCCAACTAGTAGCATCTATTCGACATTAGAATCTCATTATTTATATGGAGTTCATAATGTATTTCGTTTAGGAGATATAATGAGATTAGGTGTTACCTATATGAATCATTGTAATTTTTATTCTTTTGGAAAAGATTCTAATAAAAAGAATTCTTTATATGGTTATGATCCAAATCCAGATAAAATAGGAGATCTTACAGGTCAATCGCTTATAGGAATGGATTTAAGAGGTTCAAAATGGGGTTGGAATTTTGAAACAGAATTAGTTAGTAATGAAAAATTTTTTGATGGAAAAAGTTTTAAAGAATTAAAAAAATCTTCTGATTATGTTAATATAGATTCACAAGGATATGCAGATGTATCTTATGCTTATAGTGAAGTAATAAATTCTAAATATGAAGAAATTTATAGAGATAAAACAAAAGGACAAACTTATGCTTATTTTTTAAAAGGAGAAAGATTTTTTGGTAAAAATTTAAAAATAGGATTAGAAAAATATTATGTAGATCCTTATTATTTATTTTCTTTTGTTCCAGTTTATGATACTTTTAATTCGCAAAAATCATATTGGCAATCAATAACTGATAACTGGGGTTCTTTGAAAACAGCAAGAAGAAAAGGGTTTTCAGATTATGTATATGTAGATGATAATGATGATAATGATCGTTATGCAGATAATGTTCCGGATGCTTTACTTTTCATAGAATCAGAGGGTTTTATGTTAGGTGATAAAGATGGAGTTTTTCCTGGTTTAGATAAGGATGCAAATAATATTCCAGATATTGATGAAAACAGAAATGGTATTCCAGATTATGAAGAAGATTTTTTAATTTGTTTTCAAGATTCTCCAGAATATGAAAAAGGGAATGATAATAATAATAATGAAATAATAGATAAATTTGAAAATGATCGTAATTTTGATTATGCTTATTCTCGCAATAGAGATGGGTTAGGTTTAATTAGTGAATATTTATGGAAAGATGTGAATTTTTCCATAAATATTAAATTAGAAAAAGAAAAAGTAGATTTAGGAAAACATGCAGAATATGGTGATTATCTTTCTTTTCCACAAAAAGATCCTTGTGAAAGAAGAAATCCTCATATAGGTGAAAATAATTTTATTGAATTTATAACTTCTCAAGAAAAAAAAATAAACTTTAAGGAAAATATTATAGGTAAATTAGTATGGGAAGCAAGATTAAAAAAAGTTGCAGATAATATTCCAGATGATTGTGTAGAACAAAGGCGTTCTGAAATAGATAAAAAAGCTGATATTTCATCAATGGATTCAACTTCTCCTATTTTTGTAGACATGGGAAAACCGGGTGCTTTTCGCAAATATTTTGATGATATGATTTTATATGAAGATAGTTTAGTTAAAACAATTTTTGCTATGTTTGAATATTCTGGAATAAAAGGATTTAATTTTACTTCTAAATTCAAATGGATTAACAATGATCAGAATAAAGAAAATAATACAATTAATTCTATTGGTTTTTTATCAAGATTTTTTTATAAAATTCCTTTAACTTCTATTTTTTCTTCTTTAGAAAAAATTAATTTTTGTAGACAAATTTATTTTAAACCTATGGGAAAATATATTGTAAAAAATTATAATTGGTCTAATGAAAATAAGGAATATTATGAAAGAACTCGTAATATGCCAGATTTGATGAATTTTGAACTTGAAACTACTTTTCCAACAGGAAATAAAGCAATAGGAACTGGAGATATGACTAAAATAGTAAATGTAAGGTCTTTAAAAAAAGATGAATATAAAACAATTATTGCAAATTTAATAGTATATGAATTTTCTCCTACTTTATCACTTGTTGGTGGTGTTCAAAAAAGAACAGATATATTTAACATAAATCCAACTGATAATTTTACTTCTTTTCTAAAATCTGTTCAACTTATTAATAAATCTCAATTTCGTGGATATGATATTGCTGTAACCATTGGATATACTACAGAACATTATGATGCTTTAAATATTTCTGATGAATGGGATAGTGAAAAAATATTTTTAAATATATATGCAGGATTTTAATTTATAAAATTTTTGTACTTTAAATTTTATACAAATAATGAAATGTAGTGAAAATAAGCAAATATTGGTAAGTAGTTTTTTTGAAAAGTAATTTCAGATGAAGATTATTTTGTCTTATATATAACGGCAAAAAATAGTTAACGAACAATTCAAAAAAAATTATGCAAGTAGATGTATTTATGGATAAAGTTAAGTTTTTATATATATTAAAGCCTGAAGGGCTGATATTATTATAGCAATTATTAAATAATTACCAATTAAACCCCGAAGGGGTGACAATGTTGTAGAAGGTATATATAACTAAATGTAAGAGAAAAGGTACATGGGATAAGGGATTAAATTTATGCAAACAAATGTATTTATGGATAAAATTAAGTTTTTATGCCAATTAACTTAAGTCGTTATATATATTTATTGTAATTTTTTTTAAAGAAGTTTCTATATAAAAAAAAGTTTTTTATTTTGCAAGCGTTAAAGGGGTTATAATTATGTTTATTAAAATATGGTTAGTTATTTGTGCTGTAAGTTCTTTTTTATCTTATAATATTCCTAATCATTTTGATTTGAAATATAAAACTGAAAAAGCTGCTAGTTTATTTGAACATTCGGAATACAATGCATCAATAGAACAATATACAGATTTACAGTCTTTTATAAAACAATATTTTGAATTAAATAGAAAAGAAAAAAATAAAGTAATTGTTGAAGAGAAAATGGAGAAAAAATTAATAAAAAAAATAAAAGAATATGAAATTTTAAAAGAAAAAAATAAAGATAAAAAAATATATTATACTTCTTTGAAAAATATATTTGAAATCTATAAGAAATTAGTTCCAATTTATGGAAAAGAAATAGATTTTGATTTAAAAAATAAATTGAATAAAAAAATAGATAATTATAAAGCAAAATTAAAAGAACAACAAGAAATAATTAATATTGAAGAAATAAAAAAAGCATTAGTTTTATATAAAGAAGTTTTATCTTATAAGCATAAATGGATTATTGCAGAAAAATATGATTCTAATTTAGAGCATAAAGTAAAAGAAAAAATGGCTGCTTGTTATAGAGAATTAAAAGAATATGATAAAGCAGAAGCTATTTATAAAGATTTAATACAACATTCTAATGATAGTGAACTTCAAAGTAATGCTCAATTTCAGATTGGAGAAGCTTATATGCGTCAAAATGAGCATAAAAAAGCTATTGAACAATATCAAATTGTAATTAAAAGATTTCCAAATACAAGAGCTGAAAAGTTAGCTTATTATGGAATTGCTTGGTCTTATTATAAAATGGGTCAATTTAAAGAAGCATTAGATGGTTTTATTACATTAGAAAAGGTATATCCTAATGATCCAGATTTATCTCCAGAAGCACGATATAGAATGTTTCAATGTATGTTTAATTTAAAAGATTATAATTCTATCGTAGCAAATTATAAATATTTTGAAATTAATCCAGATTATTCTAATCATAGATATGCAGATGATGCAAAATTGATTTTAGCTGATAGTTATTATACTTTAGAAAATTTTGAATTAGCAATTAAGAAATATAATGAGTTATATAAGGGACAACAAATCAAAATATCTGGAAAATTTGATTATGAAAAAGATCCTGATTTAACAGATAAAGTACTAATTGGTTTAAGCAAATGTTATTTTGAAAAAAATGATTTGGAAATGGCTAAAAATTTTCTTAGTGAAATAAGAAAAAAATATTCTGAAACTTTTATTTTAGATGAAGTAATTTATTTAGAAGCAAAAATTTATTATACACAAGGAGAACTTCAAAAATCTATTACAAGTTTAGAAGAAGTTGTCTCAAAATATCCCAAATCTTATATTATAGATAATGTTTATTATAAATTAGGTTTAGTTTATTTTGAATTAATTACTCAAGATAGAAATAATATTAAAAAAGCTTTGGATAATTTAAAGAAAATATCTAAAGAAAGTAATTTTTATAAATTTGCAAAAATAAAATTAAGTGAAATTTATAGAGAAATTGATATTAATTTAGCTATTAATGAAGATAAAAAAATTATTGAAAGTGATGTAGAAAATGAAATTAAAGCATTAGCTCAATTAGACATAGGAGAAATATATTATTTTAAAGAAGAATATGATCAAGCAAAAATAGAATTTAATAAAATACTTGAAAATTATAAAGATACAAGATATGTATATGACGCTCAAATTTATATTGGATTAGTATTAAAAGAATTAGGAAAATTAGAAGAAGCAATTTCTCTTTATACTCAAATATTATCTCAACAAAATTTAGATGATGAAGTTAAAGTAAAAGCAAAATTTAATTTAGGTTTAGTTTATGATGTTGCAAATCAATTAGATAAAGCTTTTAAATGTTTTCAAGAAATAACTGAAGGAGAATTAGTTGGACAAGCAGAACTTCAAATTATAAATCTTTTAGAAAAAACTGGTAAAATAGAAGATGCTTTAAAAAAATGTGATGAGATTTTAACAAGAAAGGAATTAGGAGATAAAACAAAAGTTAGAGTAAGATATAAAAAAGGTTTTTTGTATTATAATCAAAAAAATTATAAAGATGCAAAAAAAGAATATGAATTATGTTTAGAAAATGAAATAGCAAGTAATGAAATTGGTGATAAAATTTTTTATCAAATAGGACAATGTTATTTTATAGAAAATGATTTTCAAGATGCAGAAAAATATTTTGAAAAAATTATTTATAAATATCCTAATTCTGATATTATTTTTCCATCTGTTTATAATTTATCTTTATGTTATCAAAAACAAAAATTAAATGATATTGAAAAAATAAATAAATTAATTTTGCAAGCAGAAGGTGAAGCAAAAGCCGTGCTTTTAATGCAAAAAGGAAATTTAGAAGAAGATAAAAATCTTTTACAACAATCTGAAAAAAGTTTTAATGAATCTTTAACACTATCTCAAAAATATAATATAAAAGCTCGTATTATTTTATCTTTGGCTAATGTTTTAAGAAAACAAGAAAAATATGATGTATCTATTAAAAAATATCAGGAAGTAATAAATAATTTTTCTCGAAGTGATTTAATAAATGATGCAAAATATGGATTAGCAGAGTGTTACAGAAATTTAATTACAGATAAAGATGTAGAATATGAATCTAAAGCTTTAGAAATTTATAATTCACTTTCTAAAGTTAAAAATTATGCTTCTCAATCAACTTATAAAATTGGTTCTGTGTTTTTAAAGAAACGAAATATTAATGAAGCTGTTCAGTATTTTAAAAAAGTGATAGATAATCCAGATGTAAAAGAAAAATTAAAAGCTTGTGCTTATTTTAGTATTGGTCAAGCATTTTATAATTATGGAGATTATGAAAAATCTATTCCTGTTTTTCAATCAATAATAGAAAAATATAGCAAAGAAAAAGAAATTTTAGAAAATGCAAGATTTTTTTTATCAGAATCTTATTGGAATCAAATGAAATTTGAAGAAGCAAAAAAATCTTATGAACAATTTATTAATTTATTTCCTCAAAGTAAGTATGTTTTTAATAGTTTAGAAACTATTGCTGAATGTTATGAAAAACAAAATAATATAATAGAAGCAGTAAAAACTTATGATAAAATTTTATTACATTTTCCTTCACATCTTGATGCTCCAAGAATTCAATTAAAAAAAGGAAATTTATTTTTTAATAACAAAGAATATGAACTTGCTATTCAAGAATATAATAAAGTAATTAGTAAATATAATAAAACAAAAGAAGTAGAAAAAGCAAAAGAATCAATAAATGATTGTATAGAAGCATTAGCTTTAAAAGAAATAGAAAAAGCAAATAAGTTGTATAAACTTACTGTAACTAAAACTTATGAAAAAGATGCTGGAATTTATTTTGAACAAACAATAAAAGCGTATCAAAAAGTAATTGAAAAATATCCAAATACTTTAACAAGTATAAATGCTTATCTTTATATTGCAAGTTGTTGGGAAAATATGGATCAAAACAAAAAAGCTTTAAAAATATATCAAGATTTGTTTTGTAAAATAGAAAAAGAAGAAATAAAAATAAAAAAGGATTTAGTAAGTCGTTTATTAGAAACTATTAAAAAGAAAGCAAAGAAAATAAGCATTGAACAGCAATTTTAAATTTATGTAAAATATAAAAGTGATAAATAATTGGGATTAATCTACAATTTTTAAATTATTTTATATATAACGGCAAAAAATAGTTAACGAACAATTCAAAAAAAATATGCAAGTAGATGTATTTATGGATAAAGTTAAGTCGTTATATATATTAAAGCCTGAAGGGCTGATATTATTATAGCAATTATTAAATAATTACCAATTAAACCCCGAAGGGGTGACATTGTTGTAGAAGGTATATATATCGAAATGTAAGAGAAAAGGTACAGGGATACAGGGATTAAAATTTATGCAAACAAATGTATTTATGGATAAAGTTAAGTTTTTATGCCAATTAACTTAAGTCGTTATATATAGATTTGATGTGGAATAATAAAATTGGATAGTAAGAAAAAATTTCATTTTGTTGAATTCTATTATGTTGTGAAAAGGAGATTTGTATGTCTCGAAGAACAGAATTAAATAAAATAAAAAATAAAGCTTTAATTATATCTTTATTGTTTCATATATTTTTATTGTGTTTTGTATCTAAATTACCTCCTTCTTTACCTAAATTTGAAGAAGTTGATATATTGCCAGTTGAAGTAGTAAATAAATATGATGAAGAAAGAGCAATAGTTCCAGAAACAAAATATGAAGAAAGAGAAAAGGTAGTAATAGAAGATATTCAGCAACCAGAAGTAAAAACAGAATTAAATATAATAGATATTAAAAACAAGGGAATGGTAGGGACTACTTCTATGAAATCACAAATAAAAATAAAAGAAGCAGTGGAAATTTCAACTACAGAAGAAAAAAGATATGAAAAAATGGGAAAAGGAGTTTCTATTGGACAAGGAGATATAGATTTTGGAGTTACTAAAGTAAAAGCTAAAATAATTTCTACACCAGAAGGAATTAAAGGATTTTTTAAATCTTCAGTTGTTAAATGGACATCAACAATGATAGATCCATATTATGGGAATAGCCGTCCAGTATATAATGTTGTTCCAATAAAAGTGGCAGAATTGATTAAAGAAATGAATAAAAGAACAGGAGTAAGATGTACTATAGAAGGAAATGCAGTTGATTTATTAGATGATGAATTAGAAACAATTCCTTTTATTCTTTTTTATGGACATGTAAGTATTAGTTTAACTAATAAAGAAAAAGAACGATTAAAAAAATATCTTTTACCTAAAGAAATGGGTGGTATGGGTGGTTTTGCAATGTTTAATGATTGTATGGGGCCTGTAAATACTTCTCCATTTCAAAAAAGTGCTGAAGGTTTTGCTAAAGAATTTTTTCCAGAATATCCTTTAAAAAAGATTCCAGCTGGTCATAAAGTTTTTCAATCTTTTTATGTATTTACTTCTTTACCTTCATATTCTCAAACATCAGATCAAACTTTTAAAGAATATAATCCAGAAGATTATCGTTGTACTGGTGTAGAAATAAATAATCGATTGGTAATGATTTTAACTCCAATGGATCTTGTTGGTAGATGGTTAATGGAAACTAGTGGTAATCATCCACATTCTTCTTATGCTGTAAGAGAACTTTGTATTAAATTAGGAATAAATATTGTAATGTATTCCCTATCTACAAGTCCAATGGTAGATAGAACCGATTATTCTTCAAAATAAAAATTTGCTAAAAACAAAATTTTTAATTAAATTATTTTTATTAGATTGTGTTAATTCATTTCCTTCTTTAATGTGGGAGATGAATTTGGCATCAATTAAATAATATAAATACATTGTTGAGCCGATATTCCTCGATTTAAAAAGTGGAAAATGTCATTTGAAAAATAATATTATTATAATAGTGAAAGGAAAAGTAATGATTAAAAAATTAGTAATTTTAATTATGGTTTTTATTTTTAATTCATCTTTAATGAGTTTAGAAATTAAAAAGAAATTTGGAGCACCAGAAGTAGATTTAGAAAAAGAAAGTAAAAATTTTTTAAGGAAAAGAGGAATAATAGAAGAAGATATTTCAAAAGAAAAAATTTTACCTTTTGGTTTTAATATTTTTAAAGAATCAATTACTACTTTTGAACCATTAGAAAATTGTCCCGTAGATTTAAATTATTTAATTGGACCAGATGATGAAATTATAGTAAATCTTTGGGGAGGAGTGGAATTAAATTATACTTTTAAAGTAAATAGAGAAGGAATTATTGTAATTCAAAATATTGGAGAAATTTGTGTATTAGGAATGACTTTAGAAAAATTAAAATTATATCTTATTCAAAAATTTTCTCAAGTTTATTCGGGATTAAAAAATGGTACTACTTATTTAGGTGTTTCTATTGGGAAACTTAAATCAATAAAAGTTTTTGTTATTGGAAATGTTAAATCTCCAGGTGGATATACTTTAAAATCTATGGCAACAGTTTTTAATTCTTTATATAATGCAGGAGGACCTTCTGACAAAGGATCTCTTAGAAAAATTATTCTTTATAGAAATAATGAAATTATTAAAACAATTGATTTTTATAATTATCTTTTAAAAGGAGAGAAAAAAGAAGATGAAAGATTGCAAAATGGAGATACTGTATTTGTACCTTTATCTTCTTTATTAGTTACTGTTCAAGGAAAAATTACAAAACCAGCTATTTATGAATTAAAAAAAGAAGAAAATTTAAAAAATTTAATTGATATGGCAGGAGGATTATTACCAGAAGCAGACAGAAAAATAGTACAAATAGATAGAATTTTTTTAAATCAAGAAAGAAAAATAATAAATATAGATTTGGATGTATTTTTAGAAGAAAAACTATTTAATGGAGATGTAATTTCTTTTTTTCCAATATCAGAAATAAGAAAAAATGTAGTGAATATAAGAGGATATATTTTAAAACCATCTGTTTATGAATTGACAGAAAAAATGAAAGTTTCAGATTTAATTGAAAAATCTGGAGGAATATTAAAAGATGCTTATCTGGAAAAAGCAGATATTATTAGAACTAATGAAGATCTTACTCAAAAAATTATTCCATTTTCTTTAGAAAAATCTTTAAAAAATGATGAAAAAGAAAATTATCTTTTACAAAAATTAGATGAAGTAATTATTTATTCCATTCATACTTTTAAAAAAACAGAGTATGTTCAAATTGAAGGAGAAGTTAAAAATACAGGACAATATACTTTAATTTCTGGAATGACTTTGCAAAATTTAATTGTACTTGCTGGAGGATTAAAAGACAGTGCTTATACATTAAAAGCAGAAATTTCTAGAAGAAATAATGATAAAAAAGTAGAAATTATATTAGTAGAGATAGGGAATGATTATAATAAACTATCTCAAAATAATGATTTTTTGCTTAAAGATTATGATATAATTTATATTAGAAAAAAACCAGAATGGGAAAAACAAAGAGAAGTTGTTATTACAGGAGAAGTAAATTTTCCTGGAACATATTCTCTTAAAGACGATAAAGAACAGATTTGGAGTATTATTAAAAGAGCTGGGAATTTAAAAGAAACAGCATATTTAGAAGGAATCATTTTTACAAGAAAAAAAATAAATGATATTCCTCTTTGGTTAAATGAAAAAAATTTAAAAAAAGATAATATAGTTTTAGAAGATGAGGATATAATTTTTATTCCTAGAAAAATAAGTGTGGTTAAAGTTGAAGGAGAAGTAATGAATCCGCAATCTATCTTATTTAAAAAAGGCAAAGATGTAAATTATTATATAAAAAAAACAGGTGAATTTACTGTTAAAGCAGATAAAAATAGAATTATAATTGTTTTTGCTAATGGAGAAACTGTAAAAGCAAGACGATGGTTTTTTCCTCAAAAACCTAATATGGGAAGTAAAATTATTGTTCCATCAAAAAAAGAAAAGGATGTAAAATAATGGCATTAGAAAAAGAAAAAATAAACGAAGAAGAAATAAATTTACTAAAATATGTAAATATTATTTTAAAAAGAAGAAAAGTACTTTGTTATCTATTTATAATTATGTTGCCAATTTTTATATTTATTTTATTTTTTTTTATATCAAATAGTTCTTATACTATTACAACAGTTTTTATGCCTTTAGCAAATTTTTATCAAATTCAACGATTAGAAAATTTAAGTGGTGTTTCGCAATATGAAGCAAGAAATTCTTTTTCTAAAGCAATGGAAGTACAATTATATTTGTGTGAAAGAAATTTAAGAAGTGAAAAAATTATTATTCAATTATTAGAAAAAAAATATTTATTAGAAAAAAAAGATTGTAAATTGAAAACATTAACAGAAATATTTAAAATAAAAGATTTTAATCTTTCAAAAAAAGAAATATTAGAAAATGTTTGTGAAATTTTTAAAAAATCAATTTCAATAAAAGTTGATTCAAAAAGAAATTTAATTACTTTATCTTTTGTTACAAAATATCCGTATTTTGGGAAGAATTTAGTGAATGATTTATTAAATGAATTATCTATAATTCTTAAAGAACAAGATTTTTATAAAACAAGAGAAAATCAATTTTTCATTGAAAAACAATTAAAAGAATCAGAAAAAAAATTAATAAATGTAGAAAATATTTTATATGAATTTAGAGAAAAAAATCGGATAATTAATACTCCTGATCTTAAATTACAAGAAGAAAAGTTAATTAGAGATTTAAGATTAGAAGAATCTTTATTTACTATGATTAAAAAAGAAAGTGAACTTTCTGTATTTGAAAAAGAAAGAGTGAAAGAAGAAATTATTGTATTAGAAAAGCCTGTAGAAAAAAGCCTGTGCAATAACCCCAAAAACAAGAAAAGTAACATAATTATCTAAATTTATTCCTGCAAAGCCTTCTGCGCCGCCATAAT
>JBDRGX010000077.1:0-3235 GCA_043817485.1 bacterium | reverse complement strand
ATTTTACCTATACGCAAACTCCCCTTTGGCGATATTACTACTTCACCCATCCCAAAGAAATTCATAACCGTATTAATATCCTTAAGTATCCAAGTAGTAGTACCTTCATTTTTGTTATATCTCGTAATTAACATCCAATTAGCAGAAAGCCCTCCTCGCCCCTTTAAGATGTCGCTTACAACAATTATCTTATTTTTGTCGAAAAAATTTACAATTTCGTTTCTAATGTTTTTCGGCATTTCATCCAAAAACAATCTTCTTTTATCTCTTAACGCTACATTACTTATAGGATTAGGATTGTTTTCTCCTGTAAAAAGTTTCAACCAGCAAGCTATTTCATTATTAAAACCCCACATTCTCTGATATACATCAACTAACCGCTTATCCACCTGATTATAATCTGCATTAGAATTAGCCTTTTTTAATGATAAATTTTCTATCTTTAATATATTTCCGATAGTAATGATTATTCTTATCTGAGCATCTGCTTTCTTGAATCGCATTAAATCATTAAATTCTTCATTGCTTATGCCAATATCTTCCATTTTACTCTTTTTAATTCTTGTTGGAATATGAATTGCTTTTACTGAATCAATTTTTTCGATTTTATATCCCATAATTGCAAGCCATGATTGAGCTTCTTTATCCTCTTTCCAACTATTAAACTTATCACAAATACTTTTCTCATTTGCAAATCCACCTTTAGCAATCATAGAACCTATTTCTGTTTTAGTCATTCCATTACTCCTTTTAAGCAAAATTTTCAATAAAATAAAGAAATTTATTTTTTAAAATTATTGTATATATAATTTTACTAAATTTTGTCAATTTTTTATTTTAATTTGTTGATTATTTGAAATAAATAGATTGGATGAATAATTATAAAAAATAGATAATCATACCAAAGCAAGGGTTTTTCTGCTTATATGGTAACCTGACGATTTAAATCGTCGGTTCCATTGGTGAAGACAAAAAATTTCAACTACTAGTGATAAAAACATATTTTTTACCAAATTCTGTTTTTTATGCACCAAATTTTTTTAATTTTAAAGCATTTGCCAACATTAAAGTCATTGCTTCTTTAGATTGAAATCTACCTAAAGAACCTTTGGCACATTCAGATTCTGTAAAAAGTTTTCCATCACTTTGAATATAAGGAGAAAATAATAAAAAAGGATTTGGATGCCAAGAATGACCTTTTAATAAAGCTGGAGTAGAATGATCAGAGGTAATAACTAAAACATCTGGTTTTAATTCTAATACTTGAGGAATATATTTATCAACTTCTTCAATTATTGCTACTTTTTTTTCAAAATTTCCATCTTCACCATAAGAATCAGTTTTTTTAATATGAACATAGAAAAAATCAAATTTAGAAAAATTTTCAGAAAGTGTTTTAAATTCAGATTCTATTGTTTCTCCTGCATTTAAAACTTGCATTCCAATTAAACGGGCTAAACCTTTATACATTGGATAAGTAGCAATAGCTGCAGGTGTAATTTTAAATAATTCTGTCATAGAAGGAATACAAGGAGATTTAGCATAACCTCTAACTAATACAGTATTAACTGATTCATTTTTTAAAACTTCATTTACTAATAAAATAAATTTATTAACTATTGAAGCTGATTTTTCGCTTTCTTTTGATAAAGCTTCTGCAAATTTTTGTATATTACCTTCTTTTTGAGGATCAGCATCGCTTAAATTTTGTTCTAATCCTTTTCCTCTAAATACTACTACAAATCTATGTTCTTTTCCCGGTCTAATAATTACTTCTACATCTTCAATTTTTTTAATTTTTTCTTGCAAAAAAACACAAAGTTTTTCATTTCTTTCTGTAGAAATTCGACCAGCTCTTCTATCAGTAATAATTTCATTTTTATCTTTTATAGCAAAATTTGCACGACAAGATAAATCAAAAGAAGTAAGTTCTAAATTAATTCCTAATGCTTCTAATAACCCACGACCAATTTCATATTTTAAAGGATCATATCCAAATAATGCTAAATGAGAAGGCCCACTGCCAGGAGTAATTCCAGAAAAAATAGCATCAGTTAAGCCCAATATTGATTTTTTTGCAAGATTATCCAAATTAGGAGTTATTGCTTTTTCTAAAGATGTTTTCCCATTATAAGGAATATCACCTAATCCATCTAACACTAAAAGAACTATTTTAGTATCAGTTTTCATACTTAAATTTTTTATAATATTTTCTTTATCCATTTTTCCTTTGTATAAAAAACGAGGGAAAAGAGGGAAAACTATTTTCTTTCCACACTAATTTATCCCTCGTCGTTTTTATAAATAAATTTAGATTCGTTCGTAATTTTCACCTTTTAATTCAGATGCAGCTGCTTCGTCTATAATAGCAATTACATATTGATGAAGTTGTAATGCAGAAGCTGGAACTTGTGCAGTAATACAACCTTCTATTGTTTGAAATACTGCTTCTGCTTTATTTTTTCCATTAGCCAAAATTAAACATTTTTTTGCATTCATAATAGTTCCTACTCCCATAGTAATAGCAGAACAAGGAACATCTTCTTTTTTATCAAAAAAACGAGCATTGTCATCAATTGTTTTTTGAGTTAATGTTTTTATTCTTGTTTTAGAACCCAAAGAAGAACCTGGTTCATTAAACCCAATATGTCCATTTCCACCTATTCCTAAAACTTGAACATCAAGACCACCAGATTTATCAATCATTTTTTCATATTCTTCACAAAATTTTTCAACATCTTTAGCAAGTCCATCTGGAACATGAACATTTTTAGAATTAATATTTATATGATTTAACAAATTATCAAACATAAAATAATGATAACTTTGATTATGAGTAGGTGCTAATCCGATATATTCATCTAAATTAAAAGTAATTGTTTTAGAAAAATCAATTTCACCAGTTTTATTTAATCGAATTAATTCTTTATATAAACCTATTGGTGTACTACCAGTGGCTAAGCCCAAAACAAAATTAGGTTTCTTTTTCATTTCTCCTGCTAAAAATTCACCTGCTTTTTTACTCATTGCATCATAATCTTTTACTATTATTACTCTCACTTAAAATACCTCCTTTAATTAATATAAAATGTTTTATAAAAAAATAATCTTTTTCAAATTTTGTCAAGATTTTTTTAAAATTTGTGATTACTAAATCAAAATGTTAACGATAATTACTAAATAGAAATGTTAATTTTTTGTAAAAGAATAATCTTTTATAAATATATAAATAAAA
>JBDRGX010000076.1:0-2723 GCA_043817485.1 bacterium | reverse complement strand
AAGTAATTCTTCCTGTTATTATATTCCGTACATAGCTTGTTTCATCCGGTTTATTTATGTTTGTCGGATTCGGATTTATTCCAATAAAACTTATTATACCTGTATTCTCAACATTAGAATTTAATGTAACTTTAGTATTAAATTGTATAGCATCAATCATGAAACTACCAGTAACACTTATTGTTGGAGCCTGAATTATTACATTATTGCTGCTCACAGGAGCTACATACAAACTACCATTGATGTTTAATTTACTTTTTGAATAATAATACGTAAGATAAGCTGTTGTTCCTGTACCCAGGGGTTGAATATTTATTTCACCATTTATTACAGCACCTTTATACATATTTAAAGTAGCTTTTCCTGATGTTGGATTGATATCTATAGTAGAACCTTCATTTAATAAAAATGTTCCATAAGAATTTATTGTAGAATCATTTCCAAAAGTAATATTAGCAAATTCATCTACTGTTAAATCACCATAACAATTTATACCGGTATTACTACTAAAAGTAACACTTCTTATAGTGGATTTATTATAACTTGTAATCATCATTCCGGTATTTATGATCATGTATGAGCCGGTCTTCATGTCAAGTGATTTACAGGTAGCTGTAGTATCAATTATGATATCAAAACCTTCAACTATCGAGACATCATCTCCAGAATTTGGAATCCTTAAATTAACGGTACTGCCATCAACATTCCAGGTTGTAGAGCTACTCCACAATCCTGATTGAGCGGTTTCAAATGA
Source organism: bacterium (assembly GCA_043817485.1). GTDB lineage: Bacteria > JBDRGX01 > JBDRGX01 > JBDRGX01 > JBDRGX01 > JBDRGX01. The sequence continues at coordinate 1,969 of JBDRGX010000076.1, read as the reverse complement.
TTCTGAAAAAGATTTTGTTATTAATGTGTTTAAGTAAATTAATAAAAAAAATATGGTAAGAAATAAAGAAAAGTTTAATAATTTTTTTATGGCTAAATTAATAAAATTATATGTTTTTAAAACAATTTTTTGAATCATTAAGATTTATTTTTTTTCAAATAATAATTTGTAAAAATCAGTTTCATTTTAAAATATTTTATTAAAATGTCAAATAAAATTTTAATTTTAATTAATAAAGAAATAATTAAAAACAAATTTTATCTTACCTTAGGTAAAATTATAAAAGAATAAAATGTATTTTTTTATTTGCATTTTATTTTTCATTTTTTATACTTATGATAATAGAATAAATGTTGTCAAATCTTTTTTTAATAAAAACATTATAAAAATTTTAAATAATTTATTGATTACTATGAATAATAAGTTAATACATATTTTAATTATAGAAGACGAACCAATACAAAGTGAAATTCTGCATGAAATTCTGGCTCTAGATGATTATAGTCTATCTATTGCCGAAGATGGTTTTAAAGCAATTGAATTGTCAAAAAAACAATTCTTTGATATTTTGCTCTGTGATTATAATCTTCCTGATATGAATGGTTTAGAAGTTATTCATAAAATTTTAGAATTATCTCCCGAATCCACTCCTATTTTGATTACAGGTCTCAGCTCTGTAGAAATTGCTATTAAAGGATTGCGGGCTGGAATCCATGACTATTTGATAAAACCTGTCGAACCTAACGAATTAAAGAAAACAATATGTAATATAATTGAAGAACGTGAAAAATTTAAAAATCACAAAGAAAAATTTCAAAAACTCATATTAGAAAAAGAAACAGATTCATTAGAAATTCAAAACGAACAAAAAGTACTTTCTGAAGAAAATATTTCAAAAAAAAATCTTCCGGAAAATGATTTTATCATTGATAATTTTGAAAACAATCTCAAAAAAAATCAAGAAGACGAAACTCCTGAAAAAAATATTCTACCGAAAGATTCCACAAAAACTGTTACACCAGAAAAGGGTAATAAAAAAAAGAGCAGTAAAAAAAACATAACCCTTAAAAAAAATTCAAAAATAAAAATTGGAAAAAATAACGATTTAACCGAAACTATTATTAAAGAAAAAATTACTCCAGATGATTCTACTCAGGAAATTACTATTTCCAAAAATACCTCTTCAAATAATACTGCTAAAAATGATATTATTAAAAAAAATATTAACCAGGAAAATAATTTTACTGAAAATGCCGGGAATGAAGTAATTTCAAATAAAAACACAATCAATAATAATTTGGACAATATTCCTGAAATAAAAAAAACGAATATTTATTCAACATTAAATAAAATATTGAAATTTAAAAAACATTTTTTAATAATTATTGTTCTACCTTTGATTTTTTTTCAATTTTTTTTTTATCGAGGAAAATTGAAAAATATTTTTAAATATTTTTCTGCTCCGGAAACAAAAAAAATTATTAAAATTCCTTTAAAAATCACTTCCAACCAATCTGGAGCAACTATTTATATTGATGGACAAAAATCTCCTGAAAAAACTCCGCTTATCACTTATGTAACTATTGAAAAACACACGATTAAATTAGAATTAAACGGTTTTCCTGATTTAGGTAACATAAAAGAAGAAGAAACATATGGAAAATGCAATTTGGATTTTTCCAAAAATGAACAAAATGGAATAGATAAGAGGCACTGGATAATAAAACCCATGGATACGGTAAATGGTTATGAAATAAAAGGATTGTTTTGGCAGGAAGTAGATATTAAATCTACTGATCCAAATACAGCTGTTATTGTTGATGAAATTTTTGTTGGAACAGCTCCAATAAAAGTAAGATTAAATTTAGGAATTCACATAATAAAAATGAAGAAAGCCGGTTCTGAGGAAAATGTTCAAATAATTAATGTCCCCACAGATAAAAAAGTTATTGGATATTCAAAAAATAAA
>JBDRGX010000075.1:0-19920 GCA_043817485.1 bacterium | reverse complement strand
TATCATTACGAGTAAATTTGGAACATATCCAAATAACAAAACGATTTATTTTATTCATTGATTTGCATCTCCTTTTTTTTTTATTTTTTTTTATTTATAGTATAAAAAAGGGGGGAGAAGCAAATAAAATCTTAATAATTGCTAATAATAAGCATTTTAAAGCGTATTGTCAAAATACTTTTGACAATACGAATTGTTAGGCGGAGGAATATCAGATGATGGTGTAGATGTTTATATATGTGCTGCACCAATTACTTCAGAAGCGATTACTTATTTGGGAATAAAAACAAATCTTCTTATAAAAGGAAATTACATTACTGGTCATTATAGTAAAGGGGTTGAATTTAATAGTAATGCGGTAAATGGTGTTATTGTAGCAGAGAATATTTTTGATAGAGATGTTTTTAGTGAAGATAATGGGGCTTTTGAGCACAAAAACGCTTTAATAGTAAAAAATACCTTTAAAAATGAGGCAAGCCTTACTATTCCTTTTGGTACAAATTTTAAAATATACGAAAACAATTTCTTAAATAATGCAAATGTTAGAGATACAGGAACCAATAATATTTGGTATGATGTTAATAATGGAAAAGGAAACTATTGGCAAGAATGTACTATCCCTGATACTAATATGGATGGAGTACGAGATGGAACATATACAAGAAATGGAATTACAGATTTATTCCCTTTATTATATCCAAATAATACAACAGCAATAAATATATTTTCACCTACAAATTCAATGAATTTATCTAAAATTAAAAGTTACCCAAATCCATTTAATCCCGAATGTTATATTCCATTAGAAATAACAAACAACAAAACCCAAAATATTAAAATCAAAATATATAATATACTGGGACAAGTAGTCAGAGAAGTAATTACAAATAATGCAAGTAATTCCGTATATTGGGATGGAAGAGATAATTTAGGAAAAGAAGTTTCATCGGGAATGTATTTTTATGAAACAATTGTGGACAACAAAACTCAAAACTGTAAAAAAATGCTGATGCTGAAGTAGAATCCACCCTCTACCCCCGCCAGCGGGGGCAGAAAAAAGTAAAAGATTGTAGTAATTTTTTTCTTTTTGAAATAAATTGTAATAGGGAAGGTACATGGTATACAGGGATTAAAGTTTATGAAAGAAGAATTAGTTGAAGAAATGAGAGAAATAGACAAATTAGTGAATCAACTTGATGAAAGTAATTTTGATGAGGAAAAATCTGATATAATTAAATTATATAAAAATTCAAAAAATAGATATGAGAACTAATTCCACCCACTCGCCACCTAATTTGAAGTCTCGCCGCTTGCAAAAAATTACGAATGTTTTAAATGAAATATAGTTATGTTAAATTATTTTACATTATTCTTGACAAATTATTTTACATTAGTTAATTATAATATGATATACAGTGATTTTATGTAGGAGGTAATTTTATGAGTAACTATTTTTCAAAACACATCGCTGAAATTATTAAACAATTAAGAAAAGAAAATAATTTGACACAGGAATTTTTAGCGTTAAAACTTAATATTTCTCGTCCAACTTATGTTCAGATAGAACAAGGGAATAGAGATTTAACTATTGTTGAAGCAAAAAATCTCGCAAATATTTTTGGTATTTCATTTGAAGATTTTATTGAAGGTAAAAAAAAATCATCGATTAAAGTAGACTTGAAAAAACAAACAATATTTAAAAAAAATACTAAAAAAACAGGCAAATCAAAAATAAGAATTATTATGCCGAAAACAAATGTAAAAAAGTTTAAAGAAGTTTTGTTATATCTTTTAGAAAAAGTGGGAGCTCGTTCAAATATTGGAGAAACGGCAATTTATAAATTGCTTTATTTTATAGATTTTGATTATTATGAAAAATTTGAGGAACAAATAATTGGTGCCAAATATATTAAAAATCATTTTGGGCCAACACCAATTGAGTTTAAAAAAATAACTGACCAAATGATAGAAATCGGTGAGATAGAGAAAATTAAAAGCAAGCATTTTCAACATGATCAAAAAAAATATTTATCGAGAAGATCATCTGATTTAAAAGTTTTATCTGCTCAAGAAATTCAGCACATAGATGAAGTTTTGGCACGCCTTGCATGGAAAAATGCTACTGAATTAAGCAATTATTCTCATTCAGATACTCCTTGGATAGTTCATAAAATAGGAGAAGAAATAAGTTACGAAACCGTTTTTTATCGTGATGATAATCATTCGGTTAGAAATTATGAAGATGAACTTTAAAAGCACAATAGAATTTCAAAAAGATTTTAAAAAATTATTCAAAAAAATTAAATCGTTGGATCAAGATTTGATAGAATTTCAAAAAGTTTTAAATGAGAGGCCTTTAGGAATTGGTAGACATTTTAATATTATAATAAAAAATGAGCAATGTTCTATTGTTAAGGCTCGTTTATTTTGTCGTTATTTAAAAGACACTTCTTTAAGAATTATTTATGCTTTTCATAAGCAAAATTGTAAAATTGATTTTTTGGAAATATATTTTAAAGGCAAAAAAACAAATGAAAATGATAAAAGAATTCAAGTATATTTGAAAAAAATTTATTAATTTCCATTTGGTTTATTTATAATAACAAATCGCATTTAATGCTAACTGTGTTGGCTTTGTTACGGTTCCTTAAACTAAATAGAATACAGAAGTCAGAATAAAAAAACCTGCATCTAAATACATAAAAGAAAAAAAGAATATCATATAACGTATTGTTATCTAACATAGGTTAAATTATTTTATATTGTTCTTGATATATAAAAACATTCACATTTTTTTTCACAAAATAACTACTTGTTTTTATTTTTTTAACTATTTTAATTGACTAGTCCAATCACCAATATAATGTGTTATAATTATTACTCCTAATGCAATAATTAAATGTTCTCCTATGACTGTCAATGGATTTACTTTTTGCTTTTTGGCAAGATAGAAACTAAAAAAACATAGTAAAGATAAACCATAAATTATACTTACAACAATTGCTGTTAAAAGTTGAAATAGCAAAAGAGGAATAATAAATGTTAATGAAAAAATAAATTTGGATAAAAAAGTAGAAATTGTTGCTTCCCATATTTCTTTTGTAGTGTGTTTATGTTCTGATTCTTCAGATATATGGATACCTAAAGCATCTGAAAATGCATCTGCTATTGCTATGGTTAATATCCCACTGATAACTACAATCTTTGAGTGAGTTCCAGAATGTAATCCAACCATTAATCCAAGTGTTGTAATTATTCCCGAAGTTAACCCAAAACTAAATCCTGTTTTTATTGATTGTTTTTGTATCATAATTTTACTTTTTATTTTTATTGTTATTCTACATAAAAAAATAATTAAACTCAAAATTATTTTTAGAATAGAGTAATAAACAGATTTTTTTTGATATATGTTGATAATTTAAAACTTTTCTTTTTGAAATTTAATTTTTAATAAAGTATAAATAGCCATAACTCCATCTTTCCATCCAATTTTTTTTCCTTCATAAGAACTTCGTGGATTATAACCAATAGGTATTTCCATAATTTTATAACCTTTTTTTAATATTTTAGCGGTTATTTCTGGTTCAAAATCAAATTTAAGAGATTTTAATTTAATATCACTTAATACTTCTTTTTTAAAAACTTTATAAGCAGTTTCCATATCACTTATTTTTGATTTATAAAGAAAATTAGTAAGCAAACTAAGAAATTTATTAGCAACATAATTTAAAAAAGTTATTTTTTTATTTTTAGTTAAATAACGAGAACCATAAACTACTTTTGTTTTATTTTGTAAAATAGGCTCTATGAGATGTTTAATTTCATTTGGATCTAATTCTAAATCTGCATCTTGAATTAAAATTATATCACCTTTTACATGCTGAAAACCAATTCTAACAGCAGCGCCTTTTCCAATATTTATTAAACTATTATAAACAACACTTATTTCTTTGTTTGTTTTTTTCATTTGTTCAAGAATTGAAAATGTTTTATCTGTTGACCCATCATTGACAACAATAATTTCTTTTTCTATTGGCAAAGAAAGTGTTTCTATTTTTTCTAAAACTTCTTTAATAGTACTTTCTTCATTATAAACGGGAATAATAATGGATAATTTCATAATTTCCTCTTATGCCAAGTTGCATTTAAACGCTAACTGTGTTGGCTTTGTTACGGCTTCTCCACTGTATTATCTAATACACTTTCTTTTGCCACCTTGTTATCATTTTGAATGCAATTTAGTATTAAATAACATCCAAGAGATATAATAAATATTACAATAAATAAAGGGATAAGTAATAAATATTTTACTGGTTTTATATAAAATAAATAAATAAACCAAAAGTCAAGACAATTATTTAAAAAAAATTCTTTATTAACAATTGCTTTTTGTTGCAAAAAAATAAAAGTATTTTTAAAACAATGAACAAAATTTTGAAACTGCATTTTTAAAAATATTGTTTTTACGGGATTTTCAAAAATAAGAAGATAACTTGTTGAAACAACTAAAATCTGAATTGCAATACTTAATAAAGTTATAAAAATCACAAAATATAAAATTTTTTTATTTTTCAATAAAGGAATTAAAGCAATCGTAGGTAAAGATAAAAAGGGAATTATCAAAACTAAAAATCTTGGACCCCAACACCAACCACCTAATGGACAATAAACATAACAACTATATAAAATTATTATAGAAAAAATAAGAAGAAAAAAAACAAGAGATTCTAATTTATAATTTTGCCAAAATTTAAAAAAACTAAAGAAAAATATAAAAGATATGGGCATTAAAAATATAATGCCACTATTAATATCAAAAAAAAATAAGAAAATATTTTTTAAAATTAAAATTGGATTAAAAGCAAAAATAGAATTTTTTTCAAATAATAAATTATAACCCGTTTCAAAAAAATTTCCAAACCTTATTTTATTATAAAAAAGCGTTGTTATTCCAAAAAATAAAATAGGTAAAAAAAATATACTAAAATTTTTGAAACTTTTTTTTTCAATTAATAAATAAAAACAAATTAGTATTATTGGTAATAAAACAATAAGTTCATTGCGAGTAAAAAAAACATATCCAAAAAAGAAACCAGCAATTAAAATTCGTTTTAATGAAATTTTTTGACGAGATATATAAAGAAAAAAAATAGAAGTTAAAAGACAAAAAGAAGCTAATGGCTGATTAAAACAATATTTAGCATAAGGAAAAGATATTGTTGCAAACCCATATAAAGAAGTTAAAAAAAAAGCTTTTTTATATGAACAACCTAATTTTTGAAAAAAAATAAAAAGAATAAGACAAGTTAATGCAGTTATAAAAGGATTAAAAAGAGAAACAAAAAATCTAAGATATATTAATTCATTTTGATGAATATTAAATAATTGTAAAAAAAATTTTCCTGCTAAAAAAAAAGGAATTGTTGCCATGGGATGACCTAAACCACAAGGGTAATAAATATTTCCATCTGGTCCATAAACAGTTCCACCACTAAATAAATCTAATTTAAAACTTTGTTTTTCTACAAGTGATTGAGTCACTTGAAACATATTCATACCATCAACATTTTCTATACGACCACTTGAAACTAAAAAATAGATGCTAAAAAAAAAGAGAAAAATAAGAAAATAATTTTTTATCTGGGAGTGACAATTCATCACCGTCTCTTGAGACTGGGATAAATTGTCACAATAATAATATATTTTCCTTGCAGAGAAGATACCTCGCCATTTATGGATGAGGAGATTCATTTTTGGCATTTTTACATTAACTCTAATGATTTATTTTTGATTACTTTTTCTCCAATTTTTATAAATTCTTCTAATGTCATAGCCCCCAAATTTTCTTCTGTTCTTAAACGAACAGATACATTGTTTGAATTAAGTTCATTATTTCCAATAACTAACATATAAGGAATTTTTTGTAATTGAGCTTTTCTAATTTTAAATCCCAATTTTTCTTTTTCTAAATCAATAATTACACGAAAATCATTTTCTTTTAAAATACTTTCTATTTTTTTAGCATACTCTATTTGATTATCTGTAATAGGTAAAATAACTACTTGTACTGGTGCAAGCCAAACAGGAAAAGCTCCTTTATAATGTTCAATAAGCCCACCAATAAATCTTTCCATAGCTCCCATTACTGTTCTATGTATCATTACAACTTGTTCTGATTGATTTTGAGAATTTATGTACTCTACATTAAATTTTTGTGGAAAATTAAAATCTACTTGAATAGTTGGCCCTTGCCATTCTCGACCTACTGCATCCATTACCTTTATATCTATTTTAGGGCCATAAAATACACCCTCGCCTGCATCTATTTCGTATTTTATTTTTTGTTCTTTTAAAGCTTGTTCTATAGAAGATGTTGCTAAATCCCAAATTTCTAATGTTCCAATATATTTTTCTGGTCGTGTACTTAAATAAACATTGTATTCTTTATATCCAAATGTTTTCAAAATATATTCAGCCAATTCAATTACTTTTTCAATTTCAGATTTTAATTGTTCTTTAGTGCAAAAAATATGAGCATCATCCTGAGTAAAGCCCCTTACTCGAAGCATTCCATGAAGTACTCCAGATTTTTCATAACGATAAACTGTTCCTAATTCTGCATATTTTATTGGTAAATCTCTAAAACTTCTTGTTTTAGTTTGATAAATTAAAACATGAAAAGGACAATTCATTGGTTTTAAAATATATTTTTGTTTATCTATATCTATTGGAGAAAACATATTTTCTTTATAAAAATCCAAATGCCCGGATTTTTCCCAAATATCTATTTTAGCTATATGTGGTGTATAAACTAATTGATACCCTTTTTTATAATGTTCTTTTTTCCAAAAATTTTCAATTTCTTGTCTTACAATAGATAAATTAGGATGCCAAAAAATTAAACCAGATCCAGCTTTTTGAGGATGAATACTAAAAAGATCTAAATTATCTCCTAATTTTCGATGATCGCGATTTTTTATTTCTTCTAATTTTTTTAAATAAAGTTCTTTTTCTTGTTCTGTTTCAAAAGCAGATCCATAAATCCTTTGAAGCATTTTATTTTTTTCATTACCTTTCCAATAAGCACCAGCAACACTTAATAATTTTATTACCTTAACTTCACCCGTATTTTGAAGATGTGGGCCTTTACATAAATCTACAAAATTTCCTTGTTTATAAATACTGACTACTTCATCTTCTATTTCTTTAATTAATTCTATTTTATAATGCTCATCTTTAAAAAATTCTAAAGCTTCATTTTTAGAAAGAGTACTTTTTTCAATTTTCAAATTTGCTTTTATTATTTCATTCATTTTATTTTCTATTTGCAATAAATCTTCTGAAGTAAAAGAAATTTCTTTATCAAAATCATAATAAAATCCTTCATTAATAGCAGGACCAATTCCTAATTTTACATCATAAAAAATTTCTTTTACTGCTTGAGCCAAAATATGAGCACTACTATGAAAATAAATTTGTTTTTTTTCCTGTTCCATTTTCCTTCTTTTTTTCCTTTTAATTAATTTTTACAAAAAGTTTATTTACTATAAATTTTGTAATTGTCAATAAAATTTACAAACAATACTATAAAATGCATAAGTTTTATAAATTTTTCTTGACTTGTAAAAGAAAAATGATATATTAATTTTTTTAATAAAAATTTTTTGATAAAAAATCTAACTGTTTTATAAAAATAATTTAAGTATTTTTGCTTAAGTAAAAAATTACAAGCAAATACTTATATAATGCAGATGTAAATTTTTTATTATTTTGCATAATAATAAAAATTATTTATGGAAAGGAGGCAATTTTGCAATTATATGAATTTGTAGTAGTTATTAGTGGAAAATTAGAAGAAGAAAAAGTTGATGGAATTCTTACAGAAATAGAAAATATTATAAAAGAACATCAAGGAGAAATTGTAAAAACTGATAAATGGGGTAAAAAAAAATTAGATTATGAAATACAATCTGAAAGTGATGGCTATTATGTTTTATTACATCTAAAAGCTAATAAAGTTATTTTAAATGAATTAGAAAAATTTTGTAAAGTAACTGAATGTATCTTAAGACAAATAATTTTAAAATTAAAAAAAGAAATAGAATTAGTGTCTAAATAAAAAAATGAGGTAAAAATATGGCAAACTTAAATAAAGTGCTTTTAATTGGTAATTTAACTAAAGATCCAGAAGTTCGTTATCTTCAAAATGGTTTAGCCATTGCTAATATGAGATTAGCAGTTAATAGATATTATACAGATCAACTTGGAGAAAAAAAACAAGAAACTTGTTATTTAACTATAATTGCATGGAAAAGATTAGCTGAACTTTGTGGAGAATATTTGAATAAAGGAAAAAGTATTTTTGTGGAAGGTCGACTTCAAAATAGATCATGGGAAACAGAATCTGGAGAAAAAAAAAGTATTTTAGAAGTAATTGCTGATAAAATTCAATTTTTAGATAGAGGTTTTAAAGAAAATTCAGAAGGATCTTCTGAAATAACTGAAACAGAAAAAATAGAAAAAACAGAAGAAGAAAAAGAAAAAGATTTACCTTTTTAATAACTTATTTTTAATAAGGAGCATAAATGATTTTCAAAAAGAAAAAAAAATGTCGTTTTTGTATTAATAAATTAGAAGAAATTGATTATAAAGAAGTAGAAAGATTAAAAGGCTATTTAAATGAAAGAGGATTAATTTTTTCTCGAAAAAATACTGGTAATTGTGCAAGACATCAAAGACAATTAACTACTGCTATTAAAAGAGCACGATATTTAGCCCTTTTATCTTATATGTCTAATAAGTAAAAATTAAATAAAAAAGTTTGTTTAAATAATTTGAAAATAAAAAATGATAAAAGTAAATTTGTAAAAATATTATTTTTTAATTTTGATTTTTCAATTGGAGGTTTTATTTTATGGAAATTATATTAAAACAAAATGTTGAAAAATTAGGGAAACAAGGAAGTAAAGTAAAAGTAAAAAATGGTTATGCTAAAAATTATCTTATTCCTAAAAATTTTGCTATAAAAGCTAATTTAGAAAATATAAAAATATATGAACATGAAAAAAAAATGCATCTTTTGCAAATCACTAAATGTGAAAAAGAAGCTAAAATTATGGCAGAAAAACTTAATAAAATTTCTTTAACCATTTCTAAACAATCAGGTGAAAATGATAAATTATTTGGATCTGTTACAACACAAGATATTGTAGAAGCACTAAAAAAAGAACATTATGTAATAGATAAAAAACAAATTATGTTAGAAGAACCAATTAAGCAATTAGGAGTTTATACTATTTCTGTTAAATTATATCAAAATATAACAACTCAAATAAAAGTATGGGTAACTAAAGAATAATAAAATGACTTTCAATAAAATCCCTCCACAAAATATAGAAGCAGAGCAATCTGTTTTAGGTGCAATGCTTCTTCAAAAAGAAGTAATTGGAACAGTTTTAAAAATAATTAAAAATAAAAATAATTTTTATAAAGAATCACATCAAAAAATTTTTGATATTATTTTAGAACTTTTTGAAAAAAATGAACCTGTAGATTTAATTACTTTAACAGAAGAATTACAAAAAAAAAAAATTAATGGATGAAATCGGTGGTGCTGTTTATTTAACAACATTAACAGACAATGTTCCTTCTATTTCTAATGCTGAGCATTATGCAAAAATAGTAAAAAATAAAGCAATTTTAAGAAATTTAATTAATAAATCTATTCAAATTGCTGAAATTTGTTTTGAAGAAGAAGAAAGTATTGATAATTTATTAGATAAAGCAGAACATGAAATTTTTAAAATTGCTCAAGATAGAATAACCCAAGACTTTATTCCTATTAAAAATATAATAGAACAAAGTTTTGAAGAAATTGAAAATTTACATGGTAAAAAAATAAGTGGTATTCCTTCTGGTTTTACAGATTTAGACAATTTTACTTCTGGCTTTCAAAAAGGTGATTTTATTATTGTTGCTGGAAGACCGGGAATGGGTAAAACAGCATTTTGTTTAGAAATATCTCAACATATTGCTTCCCAATTAAAAATGCCTGTAGGATTATTTAGTTTAGAAATGTCAAAAGAGCAATTAGTAAGAAGAATGCTTTGTAATGAAGCAAGGGTTGATTCTAATCTTGTAAGAAGTGGAAAACTTCCTCATGAAAAATGGTCTAATCTTTCTTATGCAGCAGGTAAGCTTTCAGAAGCTCCAATTTATATTGATGATAGTTCTGGGCTTTCTCCTTTAGAAATAAAAGCAAAAGCAAGAAGATTACAAGCAGAAACAAAAATAAGTGTTCTTGTAATTGATTATATTCAATTAATTCATAGTTCTCGCCGTCAATTTGAAAATAGACAACAAGAAATTTCAGAAATTTCACGGTCTTTAAAATCTTTAGCCAAAGAATTAAATATTCCAATAATTGCTTGTTCACAATTAAATCGTAGCGTAGAAACAAGAATAGAGGATAAAGGTAGACCTAAATTAGCAGATTTAAGAGAATCTGGAGCATTAGAACAAGATGCAGATTTAGTTCTTTTTCTTTATAGACCAGAACTTTATACTAAAAAAGACGAAGATAAAGGAAAAGTTGAAATAATTATTGCTAAACAAAGAAATGGACCAACAGGAACTGTTGAATTAGTTTTTATTGATAAATACACTCGATTTGAGAATAAATCCTTTATACATTAATGCTAAATTACAATAAAAGAAATAGTAACATAAAAAAAAATCGAAATACGAAACAAATCCGAATGACCAAAATTCAAAATAAATTTTCAATTTTCAATTTAAAATAAATATTGAAATTCAAAACAAAGCGAATTTGGTAATTTGCAACATTTTATTTCTAATTGCAACTTAAAATAATAGAATTTTTCAACAAATCAATCCAATTGACGCCGCTTCGAGGCAAAGGTGTTTTTTTGTTTAACTTATTAGGGAAAATAACTATTTCTTTTTTCAAAAAAATAGGAAATTTAAGTATTTTCTTTTTTTATATTTTAAAAGCTTTTTTTACTCCTCCTTTCAGAAAAAAAATTATCATTTCTCAAATGATTTATTTAGGAATAAAATCTTTGTCTATAGCATTTACTGTTGCAGGTTTTGCTGGTATGGTTTTAGCAATTCAAGCAGTAACTCAAATGAGTAAATTAGGCGGATTATCTCGTGTAGGCCATATAGTAACAATTTCTTTATTAAGAGAAATTGGACCTACTTTAATTTCTATTGTAGTTGCTGGTCGTGTAAGTTCTGCTATTGCTGCAGAATTAGGAATAATGAGAGCAACAGAACAAATTGATGCTCTTGAATCTATGGCAATTAATCCTTTCGAATATCTCATAGTTCCAAAACTTTGGGCTTGTATGATAATGTTTCCCATTTTAGTAATTCTTTCTAATGTTATTGGAATAATAGGTGGTTATTGTACAGCAGTTTATCAATTAGATGTAGATTCATCAACCTATATGAGTTCAATTTTTTCTCTTATTACTTTAAAAGATATTTTTGTGGGAATATTCAAATCCTTTATTTTTGGTATAATTATTGCTACAATTGGATGTTATTGTGGTTTTAATGCTAAAGGTGGAGCAGAAGGAGTTGGTAGAGCCACAACATTAGCAGTAGTTAATTCTGGAATTTTAATTGTAATAACTAATTATTTAATTAGTTATATATTTTTTTATTTATAAAAAAGGATATATTTTGTTTATTCAAATAAAAAATATTTATAAATCTTTTGAGAATATGGAAGTATTGAAAAACTTATCTTTAGATATTGAAAAAGGAGAAGCATTAGTAATAGTAGGAGAATCTGGTTGTGGAAAAAGTGTTTTATTAAAACATATAATTAGAATTTTAAAACCAGACCAAGGAACAATATTAATAAATGAAGAAAATATAGCAAATTTATCAGAAAAAAAATTAAATGAAATCAGAAAAAAAATTTCAATGGTATTTCAAGGATCAGCTTTATTTGATTCTTTTACAGTAGAAAAAAATGTAGGATTTTTTTTATATGAACATTCTAATTTATCTCATCAAGAAATTAAAAAAAAAGTTGCTGAAAAATTAGAAATGGTTGGATTAAAAGGAACAGAAAATAAAATGCCATCAGAATTAAGTGGTGGAATGAGAAAAAGAATTGGATTAGCAAGAGCAATTATTGCTAATCCAGAAATAATTTTATATGATGAACCAACCTCTGGGTTAGACCCTATTAAAGCAAATGTAATAAATGATTTAATAAAAAAACTGCATATTACTCTAAAAATTACTTCTATTATCGTAACTCATGATATATCAAGTGCTTTAAAAATAGGAACTAAAATTGCTATGCTTCATCAAGGAAAAATTCTTTGTGTGAATACACCGCAAGATTTTATAAAATCAAATAATCCTATTTTAAGAAGATTTATTGAAGGTCGACAAGAAGATTAAAGCATACCTTTTGTTGAAACAACATTTTTAATTTCAGAATTAATTCTTGTTGCATTAAAAAGTACTCTACCTAATCCTTTAAATATGGCTTCTATAATGTGGTGAACATTTTCTCCAGATACAACATTTATATGAAGAGTAATGCCTGCATTAGAACTAAAACTTTGCAAAAATTCTTTTACTAAACAAGGATCAAAAATTCCTAAATTAGAAAAAATTTCTTTAGGTAATTTTTTTAATGAAGAAGTTAAAGGTTTAAAATTAAAAACTAAAAAAGGTCTATTACTAATATCTATTGCTAAAGATACTAAGGATTCATCCATAGGAAGAACAATATCTGCATAACGCATAATTCCAATTTTATCACCTAATGCCTTTTTTATGGCATTTCCAAGACAAATGCCAATATCTTCTACTGTGTGATGTGCATCTATTTCTAAATCACCCTTTGCTTTAATTTTTAAATCAAAAAAAGAATGTTGACTAAATAAATTTAACATATGATCAAAAAAAGGAATACCAGTATCAATAGAAAAAATTCCTTTTCCATCTAAATTTAATTCTAATTGAATATCAACTTCTTTTGTTTTTCTAATTATTTTACTTATTCTTTTTGTTTTCATTTTGAATTTCTCTAAGTGAGTAAATAAATTTTTTATTTTCTTCTGGACAACCTATTGTTACTCTAAGGTAAGAGTCTATTTTTCGTATAAGTATCTCTTTTTTTAATAATTCTTTCCAAACATAAGTATTATTTTTATTTGTTTTAAACAAAATAAAATTTGCTTCACTTGGATACGCTTTTATTCCTTTAATTTCTTGCAATTTTTTAAATAAAATTTCTTTTTCTTTTAATATTGTTTTTTTTACTTTGTCAAGCGATTTATAATTATCTATTAAAATTTTTGCTGCTAATTGAGAAAAAGAATTTAAGTTATAAGGAAGCCGTACTTTATCTAAAGTTTCAACTATTTTTTTATTAGATATTAAATAACCAATTCTTAACCCAGCCAAAGAAAACATTTTAGAAAATGTTTTTAATATAATTAAATTAGAATATTTATCAATATAATTTAAAAATGTTTTGTTTGAAAATTCAGCATAAGCTTCATCAATAATAATTATTCCAGAAAAATGTTTTAATAAATAAATAATTTTTTCTTCAGAATAACAATTGCCAGTAGGATTATTTGGATAAGCCAAAAATAAAATACCTTTAAAAGAAAGAAATAATTTTGGATCTAAATCAAATTTTTCATCTAAAGGAATGCCCTTGTAAGGAATGTTTAAAGTATTGCTTAAAATTTTGTACACAGAAAAACTTGGTTCTGGAGATAAAACAAAAGTTTTAGAATTCCCAAAAGCAAGCAAAATATTCATAATTATTTCATCAGAGCCATTGCCTAAAAAAATTTGATCAGTTTTTACTTTATAATGTTTTGCTATAGATTTTTTTAATTCATAAGATGAAGAATCTGGATATCTATTAAATAAAATTTTTTTTGTTTCTTGTAAAATTTTATTTTTTAGTTTTAACAAAATATCATAAGGATTTTCTTGAGCATCTAATTTTATTTTATAAGGATTATTAATTACTTTATAAGGAATTAATTTTTTAATATGTTGATTTATTAAATTATTTATTTTCATTTTTAATATTTACATTTTTTTGTTATATTGATATTTATTTTAAAATTTTTTTATACAATTTTTAAACAAAAAAGAGGTATTTTTATGTTTGATACACATACACATTTAGATGATCAATCTTATGATTTAGACAGAAAACAAGTCATAGAAAAAATTTTTGCTCAAGGAATAAAATATTTTATTAGTGTTGGTTGCGATCTAAATTCAAGTAAAAAAGCAATTGATTTTACAAATGAAAATAATAATGTTTTTGCATCTTGTGGTATTCATCCACATAATGCAAAAGATGTAGATATAGTAACATATCAATCTTTACAAGAATTAGCACAAAAAAATAAAGTTGTTGCTATTGGAGAAATAGGATTAGATTATACTAAATTATATTCTCCAAAACCTTTACAAAAAAAAGTTTTTCAAGAACAATTAAAAATTGCAAAAAAATTAAATTTACCTGTAATTATCCATAGTCGAGACGCTTACCAAGATATAATAGAGATATTAGATGAAGAAAATTATTATAATGCTGTTATTCATTGTTTTTCTGGAGATAAACAAATATATGAATATTGTTTAGAAAAAAAAATGTATGTTTCTTTTGCTGGATACATTACTTACAAAAATTTTTCTGCAAAGGAAATTATTAAAAACCTTAATATGAATTATTTACTTGTAGAAACTGATTGTCCTTATTTAACACCACATCCTTTTAGAGGAAAAAGAAATGATCCAACTTATTTAAAATATATAATAGAAACTATTGCTACAATTAAAAAAATGTCATTTCAGGAAGTAGAAGAAATTACAACTTTAAATGCTAAAAAAATATTTAATATTCTTTAGTTTGTTTTTCTTCCTGCAATTCCTTTTGTAGTTTTAGAAATTTTTTTTTCTAATTCTTTAGGTCTTAATTCACGAAGAGTTTTTCCAGTTTGCCACATTTCTGAATTTCCGATTAATCCTAATTCTTTAGATAATTGTTCTTGATAATTCGGCTTACTACAAGATGAAATTACTCGTTTTGTTTCTAATCCAGATTTAACTTTTTCATAAAGTGTTTCAAATACTGGTAAAACAGCTTTTTTGAAAATTGGTTTCCAATCAAGTGCTCCTCTTTGAGCAGTAGCTGAACAATTAGAAAACATCCAATCCATTCCATTTTCACTTACAAGTTTAATTAAACTTTCTGTTAATTCTTCTACTGTTTCATTAAAAGCTTCACTTGGGCTATGCCCTTTTTTTCTTAGGGTATCATATTGAGCTTCCATAACACCAGCAAGAGCACCCATCAAAACTCCTCTTTCTCCAGTTAAATCACTATAAACTTCTTTTTCAAAAGTAGTAGGAAAGAGATACCCAGACCCAATAGCAATTCCTAAAGCAATACATTTTTCTCTTGCTTTTCCTGTAGCATCTTGATGAATAGCAAAACTTGAATTAATTCCAGCACCAGATAAAAAATTTCGACGAACAGAAGTACCAGATCCTTTAGGTGCCACTAAAATAACATCTATATCTTTAGGAGGAATTATTTTTGTTTGATCTTTATATACAATTGAAAATCCATGAGAAAAATATAAAGTATGTCCTTTTTTAAGATTTTTTTTCACTATTGGCCAAATTGTTTTTTGAGCAGCATCAGAAACTAATATTTGAATAATAGTTCCTTTTTGTATAGCTTCTTCTATCTCAAAAAGATCTTTTCCTGGTTTCCATCCATCATTTATTGCTCTATCCCAATCTTTTTTAAAATCTTTTGATTGTCCTATAATTACATTACAACCATTGTCTTTCAAATTTAAAGCTTGAGCAGGACCCTGAACACCATAACCTATAATTGCAATTATTTCATTTTTAAGTGTACGCTGTGCTTTTGCTATAGAAAATTCTTTTCTTGTAATAACTTCTTCTTTAATTCCTCCAAAATTAATTATTGCCATATAAATCTCCTTTTAAATAAATAGACTCTTGCTAAATGCAAAAGTTTATTTATAATTCAATATTCGTTAAATTATTTTAAAAATTATATATTTTTTTTGCTATATTTTATAAATTTGTCAAGAAAATATTATAAAATGTTGTAAAAGTTGTAGGGGCAATTCATCAGACTGTGTCATAATTAATAATTAATGGTAACGCCATACTATATGTAGCACATACTAATGAAATTAGTACAATATGTTGTATGCTTTTTGTGTCAAATGCCTATTGCGACACAGTTTCCATGAATTGCCCCTTACAAATCTCCAATTATTTTGGATAATTTTCTTGATATTTTTATAAAGGGTGGTTACATGTGAGTGTGGTTATCAACCAAGTTATAATATATTTTTCTTGACAAAACAATAATGCTACTATAATTTTTTTAATAATTCAGAAATATAATTATAGTTTTTTAAAAAAAAGGAGTATAAATAATGTTAGGCGGAATAGGTATGCCAGAATTAATAGTAATTTTAGTTATTATTTTACTTATTTTTGGAGCAGGAAGAATTCCAGAAATAGCTAAATCTTTAGGTAAAGGAATTAGAGAATTTAAAAAAGCAGGTAAAGAAATAGACACTGAAGAATCAAAAGAAGAATCAAAAGAAAAAACAAAGGAACAAAAAAAAGGCTAATAAATGTATGATATTGCTATAATTGGCGCAGGACCAGCTGGAGCAACAGCAGCAAGATATGCATCTTCTAAAAATCTGAAAGTAGTTTTATTAGATAAAAAAGTAAATATTGGAGTTCCTGTTCAGTGTGGTGAATTTATTCCCGATATACAAGAATTAAAAAAAATGTTTCCAAATATCTCCAATCTTGAAAATTTATTTAAAATTCCTGAAGAATTTATTTCTAATCATACTCAGTTTATGAGAATATTTTCTCCTCAAAAAAAAATAATAGAATTTGATTTTAAAGGGATAGTTTTAAAAAGAAACATTTTTGATAATTTTCTTGCACAAGAAGCTTGTAAAAAAGGGGTAGAATTAAAATTAGATACAAAAGTAATAGAAGTAAAAAATAACACATTAATAACTTCTAAAGGAATTTTACAAGCAAAAGTAATAATTTGTGCAAATGGTCCAAATTCGCAAATTTCTAAAAAAAATTTTAATTGGAAAAATATAAAATTATCTTTTTGTGCTCAATATCAAATGGAAAATGTTGAAGTAGAAGAAAATGTAATAGAAATGTATTTTGGAAACATAGCCCCAGGTGGTTATTTCTGGATTATTCCAAAAGGGGAAAAAAAAGCTAATGTAGGTTTAGGTATTAGAAAAAAATTTACTTCTCAATCGTGTTTAAAATTACTTCAAAAAATTATAAAAAATCCCGAGTTTTCTCATAAATTTAAAAATGCCAAAATAAATTCTTGTATCACGGGAATAGTTCCTTTCAATGGCCCATTGAAAAATATCGTGAAAAATAATCTTCTTTTAGTTGGAGATGCTGCTTCACAAGTAATGAGTTCTAATGGTGGAGGTATTCCAACAGCAATGATATGTGGCAGAGCAGCTGGAGAAATTGCCTCTTTACATATTACTCACTCTCTTTCTTTGAAAGAATATGAAAAAAGATGCAAAAAAGAATGTGGAACGGAATTTAAAAATAGTTCTTTCTATCTAAAAATGTTTGATCTATGTTCTTTTTCTAAAATATTTTTGGAAATGACAATCAGAATTTTAAAATCTCATTTAATGAAAAAAATTATTATGTGTAAAAAACTTATATAAAATTATTGTTTTTAAAATATTAAAAAGGCAATAAAATATAAAATTAGGAGTATTTTTGATTTCTTTTATTAAAGGAAAAATTGTTGTTAAAGAACCTACAAAATTAGTTGTAGAAGTTAATGATATTGGATATAATATAAATATTGCTATATCTACTTATGATACTATTGGAAATATAGGTGATAAAGTTTGTATTTTAACTTATCTTCATGTAAAAGAAGATATTTTATCTTTGTATGGTTTTTCAACAGAAGAAGAAAGAAATTTATTTAAACAACTTATTTCTATAAGTGGAATTGGTCCACGAATATCTTTAAATATTCTTTCTCATATAAAAATAGAAATTTTTAAACAAGCAATTGTAACTCATAATGTAGAAATTTTAAATAAAACTCCCGGAATTGGAAAAAAAATGGCAGAAAAATTGATATTAGAATTAAAAGATAAAATATCTTTATCTAATTTATCAACCCAAGAAAAAATAGAATCTAATAAAGAAGATATGATAAATAATGCCATTAGTGCTCTTATTTCTTTAGGTTATAATAAAAAAACATCTACTGAAAAAGTTATGAGCGTAGTAAAAACTTTAAAAGATAGTTTTTCTTTAGAAAAATTAGTAAAAGAATCCTTAAAAGGGTAAAAAATGAAAGAAATAAAAGAACAAATAAATACGCCATTTTCTCAAGACGAAGATGTAAAATATGATTTAACTCTTCGTCCACAAAATTTAGAATCTTTTATTGGTCAAACTAAAATTAAAGAAAATATTTCTCTATTTATTCAAGCAGCCAAAAACAGAGGAGAAGTATTAGATCATGTTTTGTTACATGGACCAGCTGGTTTAGGAAAAACTACTTTAAGTAATATTATTTCTAATGAAATGAAAGCAAATATTAAATCTACTTCTGGTCCTGTTTTAGAAAAATCAGCAGATATTGCTGCAATTTTAACTAATTTAGAACAAGGGGATGTTTTTTTTATAGATGAAATACATAGATTGAATAAAGTTGTAGAAGAAGTATTATATTCTGCAATGGAAGATTTTAAATTAGATATAATTATTGGCAAAGGACCTGGTGCTCGTTCTATTAAAATAGATTTGCCTTTTTTTACTCTTATAGGAGCAACCACAAAAGCTGGACTTTTAACTTCTCCTTTAAGAAATAGATTTGGAATTACAGAAAGATTGGATTTTTATTCTAATGAACATATTCAAGAAATTGTTTCAAGATCTGCTAATATTTTAAATATAAAAATTGATAACGAAGGATCTATGGAAATTGCTCAAAGATCCAGAGGAACTCCTAGAATAGCTAATCGTATTTTACACAGAGTAAGAGATTATGCTGAAATAAAAGGAAATGGTAGCATTGTTCAAAATATAGCAAAAAAATCTCTTAATATGTTAGAAATAGATGAAATAGGTTTAGATAAAATGGATTATAAAATAATGCTTTCTATTATTGAAAAATTTAATGGTGGTCCTGTAGGAATAGAAACTTTAGCTATTTGTTTAAGTGAAGAAATAAATACTCTTGAAGATGTTTATGAACCTTATTTAGTACAAATTGGATTTATAAATAGAACTTCAAGAGGAAGATGTGCTACAGAATTAGCTTATAAACATTTTAAAAAAACTTTTTCTGAACAAAAAAAATTTTTTTAATGCTTATTTGTAATATTTTTAAATAATTTAATAAATATAATTTTCTTGACAAAGTAATTAAAATAGTTTTATTTTAATTAAAAAAAAATGTTTATAACTTATGACTTATCCATAGATGTTAATAACTATGTGAATAACTATTTAAAAGATTTAAAATTATGGAATTTATAACAAATCCTTCTGACTTATGGTTAAAGGTTGTTGAATTAATTAAAAAATCTATTAATCAACAAATTTATAAAACATGGTTTGAACCCATTAAATTTATTTCTTTTGAAAATTATGTTATTAAATTAAGTGTTCCTAATATTTTTTTTAAAGAATGGATAGAAAAAAGATATCTTTCTTTTATTATTTCAAATATAGAATATATTTTAAATAAAAGTGTAGATGTTGAATTTATTATTTCAAATATAGAAGAAGAAAAAGAAATTAATA
>JBDRGX010000074.1:0-6503 GCA_043817485.1 bacterium | reverse complement strand
AAAAATTTCTTTGTATGTTATGGCGTTTAAATTGCCAATTATTACAAATTTTTTCTTGTGTTCCATTAACTGGGCGACATATTCGCGAAACAAAGAAAATGGCGGATTGGTAACCACAATATCGGCTTGTTTTAAAAGTTCAATACATTCAGAACTTCTAAAATCTCCATCACCTTTTAGATGCTTTATGCCAATTTCGTTTAGGTCGGGAATTTTGTCGTCGTTTTTGTCGCCGGTATATTCTAAATAGATTGCTTTTTCAGAATTATTTTGACTGAACAAATCAACTTGCTGGTTTTTATAGCAAGTCGTAATCAATTTTTTTAACTTTAAAAATTCAAAATTATATGAAAAATAGTGAAAAAAATTACTTATGCGAGGGTCGTCACAATTACAAAAAACAATCTTGTTTTTAAAATGATCTTTATAATGGCTCATCTCCCTTTCAATATCAGCAAGTTGAGTATAAAACTCGTCATTTTTTACTTGACTTGCCTTGTGTAAGTATCTATTTGATGATTTATTTGCCATGTTTCAATCCTTGTTTTAATGGATTAGGCTTTTTAACTTTCATAACATAACCAGTGAATATTTACTATTATAACATTATGATTATGTTAAACAATTTAAAATACTTAAACCAATAATATATATTTTAATTACCTTATTAACCTACTGGCGAGTCTACTTTATTTAGTATTGGTCGTCTACCATGTTCACATGTAAATTGATTTAACCAAGTTCTTTCAAGTTTAGGCAAATTCTTCGAATCATATATTTCAAAGTAGAACCAAATTGCTTTTCCTTCTTTAGTTGGTTTAATTTTTTTTTGAGTATCAAGATGTTTTTGAAATCTATCATATAAATTATCTGATTTACATGTCATGACTTCAAAAGATGGTTACAAAATAACATACCAAAACCTCTTCTTTTTTACTTTCTTTTCTAATAAAATTATTTTCTAAAATTGTTCTTTCTCTTACCACATTTTTCTCATTTACCATTGTTACTTTTACCTTATCGTTTCTCAATTCCTTTGTCAATTTTTTTTTTTGAATTTGTTGATAAATGTGCTTCTGCTGGGATACTATAACCATTCTCCTTTAATTTATACTCCTGATGAGTCCTTTTGTAGTTATAATAGTTCATAAATACATTTAAATCAAATTAAAATTCCTTTATGCTCTTATACATTTTTTTCTAAAAGTTAAAACCTAAATTCATCTAAAAGAGTTTTGTTTAACCCTAAATTCCCGCATTTAATATAACTATCCCAAAAAAAATCAATAAAATCAAAATAGTGCTTGACATTTTGACATAAATTTAGGTTATAATTTAATCATAATGTTGAAAAAATTAATTTACAAGGTTTAGTTTATGTTAAAATATTTAAATCAATAATTGTTAATAAAAGATATTTTTTATGATTATTGGTTATTCATTCAAAGCAGTTATAGGATCTACTTTTCCAGCTTTTATTGCAGGATAAGTTCCAAAAAAAATTCCAACAAAACTTGAAAAAGAAAAAGCAAGCAAAATGGATTCTTTAGATGCTTTTAAAGGAAATGGAATATAAGGACTTGCTACTTTTATAATAACAAGAGATAAAACAATCCCTATTATTCCTCCAATAAGTGCCAATATACATGATTCTATTAAAAATTGAGTTACAATATTTCCAAAAGTTGCTCCTACTGCCTTTCTAATGCCAATTTCTTTTTTTCTTTCTGTTACTGTGGCTATCATAATATTCATAATTCCAATGCCTCCAACCAATAAAGAAATTCCAGATATAATATAAGTGACAATACTTAAAATATTTGTAAATTTATTAAATTTTGTAAGTATTTCACCTTGAGTTTTTACACTAAAATTTTCTTTATTCAAATCTTTTTCTAAAAGTCGTTTTATTTCTAATACTGCTTTATCAATATTAGAAGAATCAGGAATTTTTACATTTATTTGGTCGATTTTTAATGATCCTTTTAAATTTTGAGAGGTTGTAACAGGAATATAAACTGTATCATCCATATCAATATCAAACATTTTTCCTTTACTTTCCATTACTCCTATAATTTTAAATTTTTCTCCTTTTATAAATATTTCTTTTCCAATAGGATTAATTGTTTTAAAAAAACTATTTACTATTGTTTCTCCAATTATAGCAACTTTTCTTTTAGAATTAACATCTCCTTTTTTAAAAAATTTTCCTTTATTAATTTTCCAATTATAAACTTCTTCAAAATTTGCTCCAGCACCTACTAAATTACAATTATCTCTACTTTCTTTTTTATATTTTACAATTACACCCATTAAATCAACTTCTGGACAAATTTTCAGATTATAATTATTTTTTACTTCAAGAATTTCAACATGTTTTAATCGTAATTTGTTAATAGCAAACATTCTACCAGTAGGTGTTTCATCATTTCCAGGGAAAATCATTACTAAATTTGATCCCATTGTCATCATTTCATTTTCTATTTTAGTTTTTGTCCCAACAATCACAGAAACAAGTAAAATAATAGACATTATTCCTATAATAATACCAAAAAGAGTTAAAAAAGTTCTTATTTTACTTATCCATAAATTTTTAAATGATAAACTAATACTTTCAATAATAGTCATAAATATTTCACCCTATTCATGTCTTAAAGCTACAATAGGATCTGTTTTTGCGGCTTTTATTGCTGGATAAGTTCCAAAAAAAATTCCAATTATTACTGAAAAACTAAATCCTAAAATAACACTATTAAAAGATATTTTTAAAGGGAATGAAATAAAAGGAGCAATAAATAAAATTATAGCCATAGATAAAATTATTCCAATAAGTCCTCCAGTAATAGAAATTATTGCTGATTCTGTTATAAATTGGAATAAAATATTGTGAAAAGTTGCTCCAATTGCTTTTCTTATACCAATTTCTTTAGTTCTTTCTTTAACAACAACAATCATAATATTCATAATTCCAATTCCTCCAACAAACAAAGAAATGCTTGCTATGAAACTCATAACAATATTTAAAACATTAGCAAAAGTATTAACCATATTTAAAAGTTCACTTTGACTTTTTACTGTAAAATCTTTTTTATCCATTTCTTTACTTAAAATTTTTTTAATTTCAATAATTGCATTTTCAACATCACAAGAATTTGGAATTTTTACAAGCATTCTATTTATTGTAGAAAATCCTAATATATCTTGAGCTGTAGTAATAGGAATAACAATGCAATCATCCATATTTTGTCCCATAAACATTCCTTTTTCCTGTAAAACTCCTATAATAGTTAATTTTTTATCTCCAACATTTATTTTTTTTCCAATAGGATTAGTATTTTTATAAAGATCTTCAACAATAATTTTTCCAACAACAGCAAGTTTTTTATTAGATTCTACATCTTTATTATTGAAAAATTTTCCTTCAGCAAGATTCCAATTACGCACATTTGGAAAATTTACACTTGTTCCCATAACAATAGTTGTATTTCTTTTTTCTTTTTTATATTTAATGGGAATACCTTTAATAATAGAAACAGGAGAGACTTTTGCATTAAAACTACTACATTTTTCAATAATATTTACATGTCTTAATTTAAGTTTATTTATAGAAAAAAGATCTGGGGGACCGTGTAATTTTTCTATATTTCCAGGAATAATTATTATTACATTACTTCCCATTGATTTTATATCACTTATAATTTCTTGTTGTGTCCCAAAAATAACAGACATTAGAAGAATAATAACCATAACACCAATAATAATACCAAGCATTGTAAGAAATGTTCTTGTTTTATTTGTTTTTAAATTATTAAAAGATATTAAAATGTTTTCTATATTATTCATTTTTGTTATTCTAAATATTTCATTAGACACCAAATAGCATTTAAACAAATTGTGTTGGCTTTGTTGTCACGCCGCCTTGTTATCATTTTAAATGCAAATTAGTATAAAATAATTACATTGTTAAAAACTCAAAACTAATGTTTTTTTGATTTGAATTTAAAAAGCATTCTTTCAATTTTTGATTTTTTTGATTTTTTAAAATCAAACTTTTGTTCTTTTTCTTTTTTAATTTTTTGTCCTTTTTGTAATTTCGAAGTATTGGTTTCAACTAATATTTCTTTTTCTTTTAACCCAGAAATAACTTCTGTATATTCATAATTTTCAATACCTGTTTTAATAATTCTTTTTTTAATTTTATCATTTTCAACTACGAAAACAAAAAATTCTTCTTTTTCTTCACCTATAGCAGAATAAGGCACAATTAAAACATTCTTTTTTTCCATTACTTTTATGTTTACATCTGCAGTCATACCTAATCTTAAAATTATATTTGTTGGATCAAGTTTTACTTTAACTTGATATGTAATTCCTTTTTCTTTAATTTCCAAACTTGTTTTAGCAATAAATTGTACTTTTCCTGAATTTTTAATATCTTTATAAGCATCTATAATAACTTCTGCTACTTGTCCTGTTTTCACTTTTCCAATTTCAGTTTCATCAATATTTGTTTCAACAATCATATCATTTAAATCTGCTATTAAAAAAGCAGGCCCATTTAATACTTCTCCTTCTTCAATAAATTTTTTAACAATTGTTCCAGAAAATGGTGCTATAATAAAAGTATTTTCCCATTGTTTTTTTGCTAATTCAATTTGTTGCAAAGAAACAAATCCTTTTTCTCCTAAAGATTTCATTCGGTTATAATCTTTTTCTGCTTGATCAAATGTTTCAAGTTTTAAAAGAATCATTCCTTTATTTACTGTTTGATTTTCAGATACCATTATTTTATTTATTTTTCCAAAAATTGCTGTTGTTAAATTTATTTCTTTATTTGATCTTAAAGTTCCAGAATTAGAAACTGTTGCAATTAAATTACCATATTTAACTTCTACAACTTTTACTTCCAAATCATTGTTACGTTTTCCTTTAATTAAAAAAAAGAAAACTACTGCTATGACTATAATTATAATAAAAATAATTGTTTTTTTCATTTTATAACTCCTATAGATTGATATAATTCATTTAATGCTATTTGATAAGAATAAAAAAATTGTTGATATTCTATATCACAATTTATTTTTTTTGTTTGCCCATCTATTAATTCTGTAAAAGTTGCAAGTTCTTCTTTATATTTAGCTTTGATGCTTTCTAAATTTGCATTAGAATATTCTAATTTTTTTTGAACTACTTCAAAATTCCCTTTTTCTTCCAAAACTTTATAATAATTTTTTTTAATTTGTAATGATATATTTTGAATCAATTGTTCTTTTTCAGAAACAACATTTTTTAATTCTTGTTTCGCAGAAAATAATTTTTCTCGAGTAAAAAATCCATCAAATAAAGGAATAGAAATATTTAAACCACAAGACCAATTTTTTTTAAAAGGAAAATCAAACTTATTATTTTGAAATCCATAAGAAAAAGAACCTCCAATATTAGGGAAATATTCACTACGAATAGATACAATCTTTGTTTTATAAATATTTTCTTGTAATATAAGTTTCTTAAATTCAATTCTATTTAATAATGCTTTTTCTTTACATTCTTCAAAATTTTTAAATTCCAATTCATCTAAAATAATTTTTTTTTCTTCTATTTCAAAATCATTTTTATTTATAAAATTAGATAAAGACATTTTAGCTAATTCAATTTGATAATTTGTTTTATTTATTTCTGCTTTAAGTTTTGTATATTCTAATTCCAATTGCAAAACATCAAGAGAAGTAGCTAATCCTTGTTCTTTTTTTGCTTTTATAGAATTTAATAAATTTTCAAGTGATTTTAAATTTGTATTTGCAATTTGATTTATTGCTTTTGCTTGCAATAAAATAAAATAACATTTTTTAACTTCAAAATATATACTTTCTTTTTTCTTTTCTAATTGTAATAAAGAAAGATTTTCATTTAATAATGCTTGATTAACCACAGAAAATGTTTTTCCAAAATCCCAAATATTTTGTTTCAAAGAAAAGCTAATATTACAATTAGTTTTATCCATTGAACTATTAACCACAGAAGATTCATCTAATGTCTCAAAAAAAGTTTCTTGTTTAAGAATAGAAAAATTTCCAATAATTCGTGGAAAATAATTAGATTTACTTTCTTTAATTTTTGATTTACTTATTTCATAATTATTTTTCAAAATAGTAATTTCTGAATTTTTTTCTAAAGCTAAATTTATACAATTTTCTAAATTTAAAGTTTCTGCAAAAATAGACGAAGTAAAAAAAATAATTAAAATAATAATAAATTTTTGCATAATTTTACTCCTATTTATTATTCTACAATTTTTCCATCTCTAAAATGAATAGTTTTTTTACAATAATTTGCAATATCATGTTCATGCGTTATTACAATTATTGTATGTCCTTTTTCGTTTAATTTTGTAAAAATTTCCATAATTTCTATTCCTGTTTTTGAATCTAAATTACCAGTGGGTTCATCTGCAAGTATTATAGATGGATTATTGATTAAAGCTCTTGCTATAGCAACACTTTGTT
>JBDRGX010000073.1:0-2242 GCA_043817485.1 bacterium | reverse complement strand
TTGTAGTATTTGGAATTTTTCAAAGAAAATTATTTAAAATTTTTTTTGAAAAAAAAGCAGTAAAAGCAACAAGTAATTTAGGAATTACTATTATTGCTGTTATTGGAATAATAATAGTATGTAATTTATTAAGTTCAAAATATCATAAAAGATTGGATTTGACTCTTTTAAAACTTTTTTCTCTTTCTCCTCAAACAGAAAAAATTCTTGAAAATTTAAAAAAAGAAGTTGTTATTACTTGTTTTTTTCAAAAAGGTGATGCGAGAAAAACAGTAGTAGAAAATATTTTAAAAGAATATAAAAATAAAAATTCAAAAATAAAAATTAATTTTGTTGATCCAGATATAGAAATTCAGAAAGCAGTTTCTTATAAAATAAGAGAGTATGGAACATTAGTATTTGAATGTGGAACAAGAAGAAAAGATATTAATGTATGGGGAGAACAAGAAATTACATCTACTATTTTTAAAATAATGAAAGAAGAAGAAAAAAATTATAAAATTTATTTTTTAACAGGACATGGAGAATATGATTATGATACAGATGATATGATGATTGGAGCTTCTAATATTAAAGAACCATTAAAAAAAGAAGGTTATGAATTAGAAAAATTAAATTTATTAGAAAACAAAGAACAAGGACAAGAAATTCCCAAAGATTGTAATATTTTAGTTGTTTTTGGGCCTAAAAAAGATTTGGCAAAAGAAGAAAAAGAAATTATTAAAAAATATGTTGAAAATAAAGGAAAATTATTTCTTCTTTTAGATCCTAAACCAAGTCCTGGTTTAACTGATTTAGCTAAAAACTGGGGAGTAGAAATTAAAGATGATATGGTAATAGATAAAAGTTTAAATTTTCAACAAAATCCTCTTATTCCTACTATAAATACTTATGGTTTTCATCAAATTACAAAAGAATTTAGAGAAAAGAAAATAATGAGTATGTATCCTTTATCTCGAAGTATAGATTTTGATTATAATAGTCAAAAAGGGTTTACTTTTTTTAAACTATTAGAAACTACGAGAAATAGTTGGGGAGAAGTAAATATAGATTTCACTAAAACTCCAGTACAAGATGAGAGAGATATATTTGGGCCTTTAATTATTGGTGTTGCTTTAGAGAAAAATTTTAAAGAAGAAGATAAAAATGAAACATCTCGAATTGTTATTATAGGAGATGCTGATTTTGCTTCTAATCGTTGTATAGGGATTTGGTGTAATCTTGATGTTTTTATGAATTCTATTAATTGGTTATCAGAAGAAGAGGCTTTAATTTCTATTAGAGCAAAAGATTTAACTATAAAAAAAGTAGAATTTTCTAATAGACAACAAAAAAATATTTTTTATAGTTGTGTAATTATTCTTCCTTTTTTAATTATTCTTGGAGGAACTATTGTTTGGTGGAGAAGGAGATAATTTTAAATTCAATTGTTTTTGATAAGGAGTACAATGTGAAATTAAAAAAAGGGACAAGAGTTATTTATCCAATTTATGGGATAGGAAGTATTGTAGGGATAGAAGAAAAAATAATTGAGGAAGAAAAGGAATTATATTATGTTTTTCAATCAGATGAAAAAGAAATTAAAATTATGATACCTATAAAACAAGCTAATAATGTAGGATTGAGAAAATTAATTTCTTTTGATGAAGTAGACAGTGTAATGAAAATTTTAGAAGATAATAATACTGATGGAATAGAACAAAATTGGATGAAAAGATATAAATCTAATTTTGCTAAATTGAAAACAGGTTCTATTTTTGATACTGCTGTAGTAGTAAAATTTTTATTTATACAAGAGAGAAAAAAAACTTTATCTATTTCTGAAAAAAATATGTTTAATAATGCCCTTTCTTTATTATCTATGGAAATTTCCGAAGTAAAAAAAACAACTACAGAAAAAATTATTAATCAAATTAATAGAAAATTAAAAAAAATTAAAAAAAAGGAAAATTAAAATGTTTAAAAGAATTTTTTTAAGTTTAGTAATTTTATTATGTGTAATAACAATGAATATTAGTTATGGAGAAATAAAAGTTGTTGATACTATAAATCTTATTCCTGATGGAAATAAAATAAATGGATTATGCCCAAGAGCATTATGTGGGTATTGTCAAAAATAATATGAAAGAATATGATAAAAAAAACAGGAAATTTATTTAATTTTTCAGGAGATTTTTTTAAAAAATAAACAAAATTTAATATTTTCATATTTAGTAAAATTAACAATTTTAAAATAGAAATT
>JBDRGX010000072.1:0-11902 GCA_043817485.1 bacterium | reverse complement strand
AATAATAAAATTACTGAAAATAAAATTATTGATATAACTTTTAAAATAGGAAAAGTAATTTAAAAATATATAAATAAAAGTTGACAAAATATAAATTTTAATATTTTGTCAATTATAATTAAAAGCGGGGGTAACTCAATTGGTAGAGTTTCAGCCTTCCAAGCTGATTGTTGCGGGTTCGATCCCCGTTCCCCGCTCCATTATTTTATGTTTTTATAAATATAAGGAGATATTATGAAAAGAACTTTACTAATTATTTTATGTTTGTTTTCTTTTTTATTAAATTTGAAAAGTGAACCCAATTTAGTTGGTTCAAATGGAATATTAAAAATTTTTTCAGCAGAAAGTGAAAAAACTGGGTATTTTCAAATTGCTATTCATTGTTGGGGAACATATGAAAAACTAAAAGCAAATTATATTTCTTTAAAAGATAACAATTTAAAAGAAACTATGGATGATTATTGTATTTTAAGCACTTTTTTAGGAACAAGTTATAATATTAGTGATACTCTTGCTATAAGATTAACAAGTACTTTTTATGGAGATCAGATTAGTACTAATGATATTAAAAAAAGTGGAGACAGATCTGAAAAACCTTATTCTTCGTATTTTGGAACAAAAGATTTAATGAGCACAGAATTAGGAGATACTCAAATAAGTTTAGAATTTAGTTATCCTGGTTATAAAAAAGGATGTTTTTTTATAGCTTTGAAACCTTTTATTTCTCTTCCTACTGGAAGCAAAAGAGGTTTTTTTAAAGAAGCAGATAAGTATAATATGTATAGAGCTGGAGGTATTTTTAGATATTTTACTTCACAAAATAATGAATGGGGTATTATCACTCCGATATCTTTTGTTTCAGAAAGAGCAAAATATCATTTTAATTTAGGATATTATGATCGTTTAGGAAAAGAAACTTTAGCAGATCAAATTTCTCTTGGTTTAGGAGCAGAATTTCCTATTACTAAAAGTTTTTCTCCTTTTGTTGAATGGACACGAGATACATTTATAAATGATAAAAATAATCTTTTAGGAGGAGTTTATTCTGTAATTACAGCTGGGTTTAGAGTAATTCAATCTAATGGAATGAATTTTGATTTGGCTTATGATTGGAGATTATCTCCAGAAATAAATACTCCTTCTACTTTAACAGGTGATGAATTAAAAATTAACTCTGGTTGGGCAGTAGTTCCAAAATGGGCAGCTCATTGTACTTTAATGAGTTATTCTTATAGAGAACCTTTAAGTACCTTAATTATACAAACAACAGATGCAAAAACTGGAGAGCCATTGGAAGCAGAACTTTCTTTTTCTGGAGAAAGAGGGATAGTAAAAACTTTTCGTACAAATGCAGATACAGGGATACTTAATTTAAAAAATCTTCCAGAAACATTAGTTGAAATTGGTATTTATAAAGAAGGATATTTAAAACAAGCAGAAAGTATAGAACTTAAAAAAGGTGGTATAATTAATAAAGTATTTAAACTTGCATCTATAGAACAAGAAATTGGAGCATTAGCTGGAAAAATTTTTGATGCAAAAACAAAAAAAACATTAGAAGCAGAAGTTTCTTTTCCTGAATCTAATTTAAAAACTATTATTACTAATCAAACTGGAACATTTAAAATAGAAAATTTTCCTACTGGTATTTTAGTGGTAGAAATTAATAAAGAAGGATATTTAAAATCTGTATCTACAATAGCCATAAAAAAACAAGAAACTACAATTAAAGATTTTGAATTAATACCTATTGAAAAAGAAATTGGATCTTTAATTGGTAGAGTAGTTGATATTAAAACGGGTGAAATTATAGAAGAAGCAGTTATTTCTTTTCCTTCAATAGAAGGATTAAAAAGTCTTTTCACTAAAGATGGAATAGGTACTTATAAAATAGAAAATATTCCTACAGGTATTTTAGATGTAGAAGTAAATAAATCTGGTTATGTTAAACAATCAGCTTCTGTAGTAATTAAAAAAGGTGAAATATCTATTAAAGATTTTGAAATGAGACCTGTATCTAAAACTATTATTACTGGTAAAGTTACAGATAAAAAAACTGGTAATGCAGTAATGGCTACAGTTTATATTGATGATATGGAAGGAGTAATGTGTAATGAAAATGGAATTTATAAAATTGTTATTTCTTCGCCTTTATCTACATACACAATTACTGCAAGTGCAGAAAAATATATTTCTCAGTCATTTCCTCTTATAATGGAAGAAGGAAAAATAACAGAAAAGAATTTTGTAATTGTTAAAAAAGGTGAAAAAATAAAATTAGAAGGAATATATTTTGATAGTGGAAAAGCAACTATTAAACCAGAATCAAGACCATCTTTAGAAAAAGCATCTTTGTTTTTAAAAGAAAATTCTCGAATGAAAGTAGAAATTCAAGGGCATACAGATAGCACTGGTGCAGATGATGCTAATAAACAACTTTCAGAAAATAGAGCTCTTTCAGTGAAAAAATATTTAGTAGAAGGATTTGGAGTTTCAGCAGAACAAATGATAATTCGTGGATGTGGAGAATCAATGCCAGTGGATTCTAATTCTACTAAAGAAGGAAGGGCTTTAAATAGAAGAATTGAATTTTTAATTTTAGGCGATGAATAAAAAGAAAATAATTTGAGAATAAGCAAGAGAGCATTATAAGGTGAACACCTTATAATGCTCTCTTTTGCTTATATGGTGAACAGACGATTTAAATCGTCTGTTCAAAATGCTAATTGTGTTAGATTTTGGCTTCTTCTCTGTATAATTTAATATGAGGTGTCGCCTTTTCCTGTTTACTTTTAAATGCGATTTGGTATTACTTCTTTGAAAATAACATTTCTATTTAGGAACAACAAAAATAAACATTTTCTTGACAGAAAAGTAAAAATAAAGTAGGATATTTTTTATTATAAAATTAAAAACAGTTATTTAAGTAAAAAATCTTAAACTGTTTTATTATAGGAGATAAAAAATGGCAGAAATATTAGAAGGAAATGCAATAATAGGTCAATCTGGTGGACCTACAGCAGTAATAAATAGTAGTTTAGCTGGAGTTATTGAAGAAATAGGTAATCATCCAGAAATAGAAAATATTTATGGAATGGTTCATGGAATACAAGGACTTTTACAAGAAGATATAGCTGATTTAGGAGAAGAAAACATACAAATAATTAAAGGATTAATGCATACTCCTTCTTCTGCTTTGGGTTCATGTAGATACAAAGTGAAAGATGAAGATTATAAAAAAATATTAGGTATTTTAGAAAAAAATAATATTAGATACTTTTTTTATATTGGTGGAAATGATTCTGCAGATACTTCTTATAAAATTAATCAAATTGCTAAAGAATCAAATTATAAAATAAATGTAATAGGTATTCCTAAAACGATAGATAATGACTTAGGACTTACTGATCATTGTCCTGGGTATGGAAGTGTTGCTCGTTTTATGGCTATTGCTACAATGAGTGCTGGTAAAGATACTGAAGCTATTGGGGTAGTAGATAATGTAAAGATAATTGAAGCAATGGGTAGAAATGCTGGTTGGATTACAGCTAGTTCTGTTTTAGGCAAAAAAACAGAAGCAGATGCTCCTCATTTAATTTATTTACCTGAAAGACCCATAATTATAGATAATTTTTTACAAGATGTTCAAAAAGTATATGATAAATTAGGTTATGCAGTTGTTGTAGTTTGTGAAGGAGTTAAAGGAGAAGGTGGAAAAACATTAGTTTCTTCTGGAAAAGGTGTTGATGTGGATGCTTTTGGACATAAACAAATGGGAGGAGTTGCTGATTTTCTTTGTAAAATAGTTGCTGAAAAATTAAAATTAAAAGCTCGTTCTGATAAACCTGGCACTATTCAAAGAATGTTTATGCCTGTAGCTTCTAATGTAGATATAAATGAAGCATATTTAGTTGGACAAGAAGCTGTAAAAGCAGCGTGTGAAAATAAAAGCGGTTATATGGTTACCTTAGAAAGAGTTTCTAATAATCCGTATCAATGTAAAACTGGTTTGGCTGATTTAAAAGAAGTTGCAAATGCAGAAAGAATTTTACCAGATAATTTTATTAATAAAGAAGGTAATTTTGTAACACAAGAATTTATTGATTATGCAAAACCTTTAATAGGCGATTCTTTACCTGAATATGTAAAATTAAAATTACATCGTATATAAAAAAAGGATTAATTTTGAATTTTAAAAGTATTAAATTATTTGGGTTTAAATCATTTGTAGATAAAACAGAAATATCTTTTGATTTAGGAACTACTGCTATTGTAGGTCCTAATGGTTGTGGAAAAAGTAATATTGTTGATTCTATAAAATGGGTATTAGGAGAGCAAAGTTCGAAATCTTTAAGAGGAACTAAAATGGAAGATGTTATTTTTAATGGAAGTGCTGGTAGAAAACCATTAGGAATGGCAGAAGTTTCTTTATGTATTGATAATTCCAATCGTATTTTGCCAATAGATTATACAGAAGTTAATATTACTCGCAGAGTATATAGAGAAGAAGAAAGTGAATATTTAATTAATAATGTTCCTTGTCGGCTTAAAGATATAATAGATCTTTTCATGGATACTGGCATAGGAACTAATGCTTATTCATTTTTTGAACAAGGAAAAATAGATGCTATTCTTTCTGCTAACCCAGAAGATAGGAGATATCTTTTTGATGAAGTAGCTGGAATAACGAAGTACATGAATAGAAAAAAAGAATCTCTTAAAAAACTTAAATCTACTAAAGAAAATTTAGATCGTGTTTCAGATATAATTTCTGAAATAAAAACTCAAATGATTTCTCTTGATAGAGGTGCTAAAAAATATGTTCGTTATATGACATTTAAAGAAGATCTTAAAAAAATTGAAATATTTAATGGTCATAAAGAATATAATTCAATGCAAAATAACTTAAATTCTTTTAAAACAGCTTTTTTAGAAAAACAAAATGTTCTTATAGAAATTTCAACTAATAATAGAACCATTGAAACAGAAATAGAAAATTTGAAAATGAATGTATTGGAAAAAGAAAAATTAGAACAAGAAACAAATAAAAAAATACTTGAGTTATCTAATAAAATACAAGAATTAAAAAATCAAGAAATGGTAAATAAAACTAAAGTAGAAAATTTTGTTTCACTAGTTACTAATTTTACACAAGAAATAAAAAATTTAGAAGAAAAAAAAGTAAAATATAGTGAAGAAATAATGCTTTTAAAAACAGAAAAAGAAAAATTATTTGTAGAAATTGAAGAAAAAAGAACTTTTGTTAAAGAAAAAGAAGAGTTGATTTCTGTTCAAAATAAAATTTTTAATGAAGAAAAAAAAGTAATAGAAAAAATAAAAGAGGAAATTTCAGAATTTGTTACAAATATTGCTTTAATTGAAAATGAAATTACAAAAATAAAAATTACAAAAGTAAATTTTGATAACAAAATTTCTCAAATTGATTTAAAAAAAGAAAAAATAGAACAAGAAATAAGTTTAATTCAAAATAAAATAAAGAATTTAGAATTAAATTTATTGGAAAATAAAGAAAATATTGAAAAAATAGAAATATCTTTAAAAGAACTTAAAATTACAAAAGAAAAAGAAACAAATACTCTTATTGAATTAGAAAAAAATGTAAGAGAGAAAAAAGATTTTATAAATATTTCAAATTTAAAACTTGGTCATTTGAAAAATTTAGAAGAAAATTTTGAAGGTTATTCAGAAATAGTAAAACAAATTTTAATAAAAAAACAAGATTTTTTATTAAATAAAGTAAAAATTTTAGGAACATTAGGAAGTTTAATAAAAGCAAAATTGTCTTATGAAAAAGTTTTAGAAATCGCATTAGGAGAAAAATTAGAAAATATAGTAGTAGAAACTTATGAAGATGCAGAATTTTGTATAGAATATTTAAAAAAAGAACATAAAGGAAAAATTACTTTTATTCCTTTAGAGATTTTTAAAACATATACTAAAAAGAATTTAGATTTTTCTTTTCCAGATTTAGTTATTGATCAAGCTTCTAATCTTATTGAAACATCTTTTTTATTTCAAAATATGATAAACTTTTTTTTCGATAAAATAGTTATAGTTAAACAAATAGATAAAAACTTGTTTTTTCAATATAAATATACTTTTGTAAAATTAAATGGAGAAAAATGGCAATATCCTGGAATTATTAGTGCTGGAGAAGTTTTTAAAACAAGTGGTATTTTAACAAGAAAAAGAGAAATAGAAGAATTAGAAGCAAAATTATCAATTCTATTGCCAGAATTAGAAAATAAAGAAAAAGAAATAGAAGAAACAATAAATAATTTTAAACAATTAAATAATTCTATAGAAAAATTACAGCAAGATCTTTATGCAGAAAAAATTAAAGACCTAAATTGCAAAAAAGATTTAGAAATAAATAAGCAGCAAGAAAAAAAAATAAAAGAAGAAATATTTTTATTAAGTAAAGAAAAAGAAGAAATATTTAATGAAAAAGAAAAAATATTTAAAAAAGAAGAAGAACTAAAAAGTGAATTAAAAAAAATGGAAGATTTTTCTGATGAGAAAGAAGAAATGCTTTTAGGTTTAAAAGAAAATATTGAAAATAAAGAAAAAGAGTTTTTTGTTCAACAAAAAGAAATTGAAGATTTGAAAATTTCTTTAAGCATTTTTATTCAAAAAAAACAAGGAATAGAAGAAAATCTTGAAAAATTAAATTTTGAATTTGAAGAAATTGTAAAAAATATTGAAAATAAACAAAATGAAATTGAAAAAAGAAATAAAGAAAAAGAAATATTGGAAAATTTATTAAAAGAAAATAATGTTTTAAATTTTCAAAAAGAAAAAGAAGAAAAAGAAAATTATTTTATGGCTATTTCTCAAGAAAAAGAAAATTGTAAAAAAGAAATTGAAATAATAGAAAATAAATTTAAAAGTATTAATAAAGATTTTTTAGAAACGCAAACAAATTCTCATGAATTAGAAATTAAAATTAGTGAATTAGAAATTCATATTACCCATTTAGAAAATAGATTATTGGAATTTTATAATGTAAATATAAAAAAAATAACAGAAGAATTATTACAAAAAGATGGGATTTTAGAAGATATTTCAAAAGAAAGAATAGAGTTTTTAAAAAATAAATTAGAAACAATGGGTAGTATAAATTCAGATGCTTTAAAAGAATATGAAGAAGTAAAAGTTAGATATGAATTTTTGACTAAACAACAAGAAGATTTAATTACAGCAAGTCAATCTTTAGAAAAAATTATTATGAAAATTAATCAAGAAAGTAAAAAAGTTTTCAAAGAAACTTTTGATGCGATAAAAGCAAATTTTTCTGTTATCTTTGAAAAATTATTTGAAGGAGGAGTAGCAGATTTAGTTTTAATTGATGAAAATAATATTTTAGAAAGTGGTATTGAAATTTTAGTTAAACCATTAGGAAAGCGACTTCAAAGCATTTCCCTTTTATCTGGTGGTGAAAAATCTTTAACAGTAATATCTTTATTATTTGCTATATTTAAAGTAAAACCAAGTCCTTTTTGTATTTTTGACGAAATAGATGCAGCGTTGGATGATGCTAATATTCAACGATTTACAAAAATGCTTAAAGAATTTGCTGAGAAAACACAATTTATTATTGTTACTCATAATAAGCAAACAATGAAAATGGCAAATGTTCTTTATGGTATAACGATGGAAGAAGTAGGTGTTTCAAAAGTTATCTCCGTTAAATTTAAAGAACAAGAAACAACACTACCACTAAATATATCAGCTTCTTAACATTTCTTCTAAAAACTACTTTTATTCATTAATTAAACTTTTTATTATTTTAAATTTTTTTTATTTCTGATTGCAATTTGGTATAAATTTTATTTGTTTTTTTCATTGTTTCGAATTTTTAATTTTGTTATTTTAAATTTAATTGTTTTGAACATTGAAATTTCTGTCATTCGAATTTCGAATTTTCTTTATAGTTATTTGTTTCGAATTTCGATATTTAGTAGATTGCAACATTTTATTTCTGTGTGTAACTTGGTATAAATCTTATTATTGGAGGTATTTTTTTGGTATTATTTTGGAAAAGATTACAAAATTCATTAGAAAAGGTTAAAAATAAATTTCAAACAAAATTATTTAAATTTATTCAATTAAAAAAAAATATTGATTTAGATACATTAGCATTTTTAGAAGAATTACTTATTGAAATGGATATAGGAGTAACAGCAACTCAAAAAATAATAAATAATATTGAAGAAAAAATTAAAAAAAAAGAAATTATTTCTCAAGAACTTTTTCCTTTGCTTAAATTAGAATTTTTAAATATTTTAGCTAATGGAAAAACAGATATAAATTTAAAAAAAGGTGTTTTAAATGTTATTTTAGTAATAGGTGTAAATGGAGTAGGTAAAACTACAACAATAGCAAAATTAGGACATAGATTTAAGCAACAAGGCAATAAAGTATTATTTGCTGCTTGTGATACTTTTAGAGCTGCTGCAAGTGAACAATTGGAAATTTGGGCAAAAAGATTAGATATAGATATTATAAAATCTTTACCTATGGCTGATCCAGGATCTGTGGCTTATGATGCTTTAAGTGCTGCTTTTGCTCGAAATATTGATATTTTAATTATAGATACTGCTGGAAGATTTCATAATAAAAAAAATTTATTAGAAGAATTAAAAAAAATAAAAAATGTAATTGCTAAAAAATATCCAGAAGCACCTCAAGAAATTTTATTAGTGATAGATTCAACAACAGGACAAAATGCAATTGAACAAGCAATTTTTTTTGAAAAAGAAATGAATGTAACGGGATTAGTTTTAACTAAATTAGATGGTACAGCTAAAGGAGGAACTATAATTGCCATTAAGCAAAGGTTAAACATTCCTATAAAATTAATTAGTTTAGGAGAAGAAAAAGAAGCATTAGAAGATTTTAATCCAGAATCTTTTATAGAAGCTTTATTTATTTAAATTTGTTTTCTATTTTTAGCAGAATTTATTCTAAAGAAAGGTGGTTATTATGATATTATTCATAGGTATAGGTTTTTGCGTTAGTTCCATTTTATATTTTATTTTTTATTTTATTTCAATAAAACAAGGTAAATCTAAAATTTATCAGATTAAAAAAGAAGCAAAAGATCTTCTTCAAGAAGCACAAAAAGAAGCTGATATTAAAAGAAAAGAATCTAATCTTTTAATAAAGGATGAATTGCATCGACTTCGAATTGATTTTGAAAAAGAAGCAAAAACAAGAAAAGAAGAATTACATTTTTCAGAAAAAAGACTTGGCCAAAAAGAAGAAAATTTAGAAAAAAAACTTAGTTTATTAGAAAAAAGAGAAACTGTTATATTAAATAAAGAAAAAGAAATTAATAATAAACAAAAAACTTTAACAGATACAGAAAAAGAAATTGAATTTATTAAGACTCAACAAAAAAAAGTTTTAGAAGAAATTTCAAAAATGTCTAGTGAAGAAGCTAAAAAATTACTTCTTTCGGGATTAATTGAAGAAGCAAGATATGAATCAGCCAAAAAAATTAAAGAAATAGAAGTAGAAACAAAACAAACAATAGAGAAAAAAGCTAAAGATGTTTTATCTTTAGCAATTGCTAAATGTGCTCCTGTTTATGTTGCTGAAGCAACAGTATGTGTAGTTCCTTTGAATAGCGATGAAATAAAAGGTAGAATAATAGGAAGAGAAGGAAGAAATATTCGTACTTTTGAAATGGCAACAGGAGTTGATTTGATTATTGATGATACTCCAGAAGCAGTAGTAATTTCTGGGTTTGATCCAATGAGAAGAGAAATTGCTCGAATTGCATTAGAGAAATTAATTGTTGATGGAAGAATACATCCAACTCGAATAGAAGAAATAGTTAAAAAAGTTACAGAAGAAATGGAAAAATCTATTATTGAAGAAGGAGAAAAAGCTGCTTTTGATGCTGGAGTTTATGGACTTCATCCAGAACTTATAAAATTATTAGGTCGTTTGAAATATAGAACAAGTTATGGACAAAATATTCTTCAACATTCATTAGAAGTAACTTATTTAGCTGAAGTATTAGCTGGAGAATTAAATGTGGATATTAAATTAGCTAAAAGAGCTGCTTTAATTCATGATATTGGAAAAGCTGTAGATAGAGATGTAGAAGGTACACATATTACTATTGGAGCACAACTTGCAAAAAAATATGGAGAATCTGCTAAAGTAATTAATATTATTATGGCTCATCATGAAGATGAAGAACCTGAAACTATCGAAGCAGTATTAGTTCAAGCAGCTGATAGTTTATCAGCGTCAAGACCAGGAGCAAGAAAAGAAACATTAGAAAAATATATAAAAAGAATAGAAAAATTAGAAAAAATAGTTAATTTATTTAAAGGAGTTGAAAAAACTTATGCTCTTCAAGCTGGTCGTGAGGTTAGAGTAATAATAGATCCTGCAAAAATAAGTGATGAAGAAATTTATATTTTAACAAAAGATATTGCTAAAAAAATACAAGAGGAATTAGAGTATCCAGGGCAAATTAAAGTAACTGTAATTAGAGAAATTAGAGTAGTAGATTATGCAAAATAAAAGTTTGTGAGCAACCGAGATTATTAGCAACAGAAGCCTTAAGGCTTCTGTTGAAGGAAGAACGGATGATAGCCATATTTTTGAAGCAAAGCAAACTCTTGTGAGCAACCGAAGCCTTTAGGCTTCGGTGGAAAGAGAAGGATGACGCAACATCTCTTTGTGGGCAACTGAATTGAAGCAACAGAAGCATTAAGGCTTCTGTTGAAGGAAGAAAAATAATTTATGGAAATAATCATATGAACAAACAAGAAGCAAAACAACAAATCCAAAAACTCGTTGAGAAATATCAAAGAGTAGCAGAAGCAGGTAAGATAAAATCCTATAACGAGGCACAAACTCGCAATGAATTTATTGAGCCACTTTTTGAATCTCTTGGTTGGGATATGAGAAATCTCACGATAGACAATGAAGTTACCACAGAAGAAAATGTTTCTGGTGGCAGGGTTGATTTGGCTTTCCGCTTCAACAATATTCCCGTAATGTTTTTAGAAGCAAAAGCAATGAAGGTTGATTTAGATGAATGGAAATGGGCAGAACAAGCAATAAATTATAGTTGGAACAAGAGTGTTACTTGGGCAATTTTGACTGATTTTGAAAGTATTAAAATTTTTAATGCTGAAATCCCACCAAAAAGTATTTCTCAAAATCTTTTTATTGAACTAAATTGTTGTGATTTTATAAACCGATTTGATCAACTCTGGCTTTTATCAAAAGAAAGTTTTGAACAGAAATTATTGGATAAAGAAGCCCAAAAATGGGGCAAACTTACCCAAAGAAAACAAGTTAGCGAAAAACTTTTTGAAGATTTAATGGTATGGCGAACTGCTTTAACTTGTGAATTTAAAAATAAAAACGATTTGAAAGATGAAGAATTAGATGAAGGGGTTCAAAGAATTTTAGACCGTCTTATTTTTATTCGTACTGCTGAAGACAGAAAAATTGAACCAAATGTTTTACTTGGTATTTTACGAGGTGGAAAAGCCAATTTATATAAGCAATTATCAAAAGTTTTTCGTGATTTTGATGATGGATTTAATTCAAAACTTTTTGCAATTCATTATTGTGAAAAATGGGAAGTAGATGATAAACCTATTGTTGAAATAATCAATGGGCTTTATCAAACGAATGATGGCTATCGATATGATTTTTCTGTAATTTCTGCTGATGTTTTAGGTGGAATTTATGAGCAGTATTTGAGTTATGTTCAGAGACGCAAAGAAGATGATAAAGAAAAATCAAAGCGTAAATCGCAAGGAATTTATTACACACCAAAATACATTGTTGAATTTATTGTCAAGGAAACTTTAGGTGAGGTTTTGAAAAAAACAAAGCCAAAAGA
>JBDRGX010000071.1:0-4489 GCA_043817485.1 bacterium | reverse complement strand
GTTGGGGGATCTCATGCTACTGTAGTTCCTGAAAAAGCAATTCAAAAAGAAGGTGTTGATATTATTTGTATTGGCCAAGGAGAAAAACCCTTACTTGAACTAATTCAAAGAATGGAACAAGGAAGGGATATTACAAATATTCCTAGTCTGTGGATTAAAACCTCTGATGGAAAAATAATAAAAAATAAAATTGGTCTGCAAATTGAAAACATGGATGAAATTCCTGAATCTGATTGGGATTTAATAGATGAAAAGCATAGAATAAGGCCTTTTGAAGGAGAATTAAAAAATTATGGTTGGTTTGAAATAAGTAGAGGATGTCCTTTTAATTGCAGTTATTGTATTAATTCAAAACTACATAAAATAGAGTTGGATGGGGGAATGAGTCCTGGAACCTACAGGTTTTTTTCTCCAGAAGAAATAATAAAAAGAATGAAAAAATATAAAGATAAATATGGTTTTAATCATGTTCAGTGTATAGATGAAAATATGGCTGCTTTGCCTTTAGAAACTTTAAAGAAATTTGCAATATTATATAAAGAATATATAGGTTGTAGTTTTTTTACACAAAGCAGACCTGAGTGCTTTATTGTGCATCCAGAAAAAGCTAAAATAATGGCAGAAATGGGATGTAAAATGGTTGGTCTTGGGGTTGAAAGTGGAAATGAAGAATTACGAAGAACTATTTTAAATAGACATATTAAAGATGGAGTCGTTGAACAAGCAGTTGAAATATTAAAAGATGCAGGAATTATGGTTGCTGCTTATTATATAATTGGTTTTCCTACTGAAACAAAAGAAATGATTCAACAAACAATTGACTTGCATCGGAGAATTAAACCACATAGATTTTCTGTTAGATTTTTACATCCTTTTCCAGGAACTCAAATAAGAAAACTTTGTGTTGAAAAAGGATATATTAAAGAAAATTATGAGGATTTAAGGCAAGATGCTTCTTTCTTTGCAGAACCAGTTTTAAACCTTCCTTCTCCACCACATCCAACTAAAGAAGAATTAATAGAGTTAAGAAAAGAATTTGAAAATTATTAGTGTTCTTCCATATAAGAAGGGTCATTTGAATAATTTTTAAAATCTTTTAATTTATTTAAATAATTTTTGTCGAAATAAAATAAGTGAATATATTTTTAATTTTTGTAATTTTATTTTCATTTTTTTCCTTTAAAAAAAACCTTATTTATTTTAATGCAAGCATCACAAACAGCACCTTCTGCTGAATTTGAAGGAGTTATATAGTCTGCCCATTTTTTAGCTTCAATTCTTGCATTTGCAGGAGCAATTCCAAATAAACAGTCTCTTATAATGGGGGCATCAAAAATCCCATCTCCAATATAAATAGAGTTTCCAAAATCAAATGTTTTTTTAAAAAAATCATATCTGTCTTCTTCCCAAGAGTGAATTATTTTAAATTTCATATCTGCAATTCTTTTTTTTGATATGGAAAAACCTCTTTTGTCAGCAGAGATAAAAAATATGTTTACTTTATCTTTAATTAATTTCAAACCATCTGCATCATGTGGCCCAAATATTTTGTATTCTTTTCCTTTTGCAGAATATAAAAATTGTCCAGTAGTCATTACACCATCTACATCAATAACAAGATTCATTTTTTTCTCCATTTTAATTTTATATAAAAAGTATTTAAAAGCATTATTGGGATAAAATATCCATTATTTTATTTTCTAAATATATATTTAAATAATAAAAACTCTTCTTTATTTACTCCCTTAATTAATAACATCACTAAAAAATAAAAAATAATTCCAAGAATAATTTCAACTCCTGCAATAAACCAATTTAGTATTATAAATTCATTAATAAATAATAAAAAAAGTGCCATAACAGAGCTTGCTAAAAGAGGTTTGAGAATTGAGCTGGCTTCAATTCCTATATTAAGTTCTTTTTTGGTAGCTATTGCCATTAAAATAAAGTAGAATAAACTGCTAATAGCAATGGCCATTGTTGCTCCAACTGTAGCAAACATTTGTGAAAAGTTTAAAAAATATTTTATTAAAAAATAATTTAAAAGTATATTTAATATAGAAGATACTATCATTATTTTAACTGGCCATTCTGGCTTTCCTCTAGCATAAAATAACATCCGAGGATACAAGAAAGCTGTTTCTGTAATTACTAAAGTTG
The DNA here is from genome assembly GCA_043817485.1 of bacterium. GTDB lineage: Bacteria > JBDRGX01 > JBDRGX01 > JBDRGX01 > JBDRGX01 > JBDRGX01. Next base: position 2,329 of record JBDRGX010000071.1, on the reverse strand, counting down.
AAAGAAAATACAAAGGAATTATTGAAGGAGCATATTCTATACCATAAAAAAGAATTATAAGTGGTTTGAATGTTACAGGCACAATAAATGCTATTGGAAATGTTAAAACCATAGAATATTTAAAAGTTTTTTTAAAAACATTGCCTAATCTTTTTTTTTCTAAAAAAGAAAAAACTGGAAATAAAACAGTACCAACTGAACAAAATCCAATTAACATTGCTACCATTCCGTAAGCTAACCTATAAAATCCAATATATTTGGCATCAATAAAAGCCCCTAGCATAATTGTGGAAATATAAACAAAAAAAGCAGTACCCATTGCTGTAACAGCTAAATAAGCAATATACCTTAAAATTTCTATCCTTTTGCTTTGAGAAATAGTAAAACCAGGATATTTATAATTTAGTAATTTAGGAAATATTGATTTTAAACTATAATCTTTAAAAAGAAAAGCATATTTTTTTCTAACTATAATAAAAACAAAAACAAAAGTTAGAGCATATGAAATTGATAGGGCAATAAAAATATTTAAGACTGTTTTTCCTATTAAAAAAATAAATAAGAAAATTGTGATAAATCTAGATATTTGAAATACTAATTCTTTTTTTGGATGATATTTGAACTCATTAAATGCAGAAAATAAAGATGCAGAAAATTCTGTGATAGAAGATATAAATAGGTAAAGTACAGAGATAATTAGGGGAAGAGTTAAAGCAGGATTTTTAAATACAAAAACAGAAAGAGGTTTTGCTAATAAAATCATTATAAGAGATAGTGATAAAACAAGATACATTTTAATTTTGAATAAATAATGGGTATATGCACGAGCTTCTTTCTTATTTTTTAAGCTCTTAGAAACAAATCTTATAACTGTTGTATTGATTCCTAGATCAGTAAACCTCGAGAAAAGTAATACTATTGAAAGAACAAGCCCATATATCCCATAAAGCTCTGGTTGAAGTATCCTAGCAAGAAATATTACAAATGCAAAAGAAAAAATGTTACTAATAATATTAAGAGAAAAATTGTGAAAAACGTTTTTTGCTACTATTTCTTTAAGTGATTTTTTTTCTATTTTTTCCATATATTTAAAAAAAAATTTACTTTTTATTTCTTCCCTATTAGAAATATTTAAATATTTTCTATGAACTTAAGTTTTCTTGTTCTAAAAAAAGCTTGAGTAACAAAAAGGGGTTTTATTTTTCCTCCAACTTTCTTTTCAAAAATTATGTCTAAGAAAAAATGAAAGGTTATTCCTGTTGAGATAAAGAGAAAATATTTATGAACAAAAATTCCTAAAACTAAAAGAATTAATATTATTTCTATGCCATGAAAAAAATTAAATCCTGTGTGAAATTTTCTTTGCTTATTTTTTGGTAAAGAGAGGAATTTTTTTGCGGCTTTAACTCCAAAAATATAAGCTCTTTTTAGATTAAAATCTTTTTTTCTATAAACATAGTAAGCATAATGATCAAAATCAACTAAAACACTAGAAGCAAGAACTAAGATAAATCCAATTACACTTATTTCTGGAAAGATTAGAAATAAAGTAAATGAAAAAATTAGTCCTAGAAAAAAATGTTGTGAAGGATACATTTTATTTAAGAAATAAACTCAATTTTTAAAGGTTATGTATTTTCTGTTTATTTTTCTAATGATTTTAACAATTTAAGAATTGCCTTATCTGCAAAAGATTTAACAGTAGGAAAATCAAATCTATTTTCTCCTTTTTTTATTAATTCTTTTATTCTCTTAAGTAATTCCTCATCTATTTTTATCTCTGCCATTTTTTTCTTCTTATTTTTAGTTTTTTAATTATGCTTTCTAATCTTGCTTCTTTTTTTTCTATTTTTTCTTCTTTTTTCTTTATCCTCCTTAGATAAATAAATATTCCAGCAATAATTAAAACAACTATGCTAACAGCAATAATTATCTCATAATTTCTAATAACCCTAAATTCAGCACTGCTTGAAGCCATAATTTTATCTTGGTATTTAATATCAACATTAAATAAATATTTTCCAGCTTTTGAATCGTAAGGCATACTTAAACTTCTAACAAAAGATGTTACTGCTTCTACAGCCAAAGTGTCAGAACCTTCAACCAATCTTGTCTGATTATCCTCTTTATCAGTTATATAATAATCAATACCAACATCTACCTGTCCAATATTATTAACATTAAAGACTTCTATTTCTGCAATAACATCTCTTCCTGATCTAACTACTTCAAATAAATTCACTATAGATACTTTAACATCAAACAAAGCTTGTTTTTTGATTTCCTCTTCTGCTAAAATCTCTGCTCCTTCAAGTTTTTTAAGCAGTAA
>JBDRGX010000070.1:0-3603 GCA_043817485.1 bacterium | reverse complement strand
CATATAGGATTTTTCAACTCTTTTTATTTTAGATAAATCTAATACTTTTATTTTAACATTGTTTTTTTTAGAAATATTTATTAGTTTTTTGTAATGCCCTGAACTATCACTAAATCCTGGTATTAAAATATTAATTGTTTTTTTATAAACCATTTTATTAGTTAGAGTGCAAAACTTTTAAAGCTTGTTAAATAAGTAATATTATGTGCCCTGGTAGCTCAGCCTGGATAGAGCGACTGCCTTCTAAGCAGTAGGTCGCAGGTTCAAATCCTGTCTAGGGCGTATTGGAAAATGAAAAAAGATGTGATTTGTTTAAAATTTCCTCTTAAAGGAAAATATGTTGTAATGCTTGCTCCAAGCTTTGTTGTGGATTTTGATTATCCTTCTATTATTTGGCAATTTAAAAAATTAGGATTTGACAAAGTTGTAGAAGTTACTTTTGGTGCAAAAATGATTAATAGAGATTATCAAAAAATTCTAAAAAATTCTAAAAAATTATGGATAGCAACAGTTTGTCCAGGAATTACAGAAACAATAAAACAAAAATTTCCAAAATATGTTAAAAATCTTATTCCTGTTGATAGTCCAATGATTGCAATGGGAAAAATTTGCAGAAAAACTTTTCCAAAACATAAAATAGTTTTTATTTCTCCTTGCTATTTTAAAAAAATAGAAGCAGTAAATTCAAAATATGTTGATTATGTTATTGATTATAAAGAACTTAAAGAATTATTTTTAAAATATAAAATCAAGAAAAATAATAAAAAGATTTATTTTGATAAGTTTTATAATGATTATACAAAGATTTATCCAACTTCAGGAGGACTTACAAGGACAGCACATTTTGAGGGAATAATTAAACCAGAAGAAGTTTTAATTGCTGACGGAATTAAAAAAGTTATTAAATTTTTAAAAAAACCTAATAAGAAAATTCGTTTTTTAGACACTACTTTTTGTATTGGAAGTTGTATTGGAGGTCCTTGTGTTAGTTCTAATTTAACAATTGATCAAAGAAAAAAGAAAGTTATAAAATATTTGGAAAAATCTAAACAAGAAGATATTCCAGAACCAAGAAAAGGTTTAATTAAAAAAGCTAAAGGAATTAAATTTAGTAACTAATTACCATTAAGGTTCCAGCAATCATTATTGCTGTTGCAATTATTTTTCTAACTAGATTATGTTCTTTGAATAATTTTCCACCAATTAAAACAGCAAAAAATACAGATATTCTTTTTATTGATAATGCTAATGCAACTGGAGCTTGTTTAACTGCAAGAAGATGAGTATATCTATAAGTCATTGTAATAAATGCAATTAATATAATCCATTTGTAGGAATTTTTTATTGTTGATTTTAATTCATTTGTTTTTTTAGAAAATAAAATTATTGAAATAAAGACAATTGCAAAAAATAAATGCTGAAAACCCATAAACGCATTTACAGGAACCTTGAAATTACTTAATAGTGCTTTATCTAAAACAGAAGTTGCTGTAAAAATTAATAAGGCAATAATCGTATAATAAATTCCTTTTGAATTAATTATTTCTTTAAATGAAGAAGAGATTTTTTGTTTTTGTTTAAGAGATAATATATAAGTTCCAATTGCAAGGAGAACAATTCCAAAAATTTCTAGACTTGTTAATGATTCATTTAAAAAAATAAATGCAAAGATTGCAACAAGCCCTGGAGTTAATACAAGCAAAGGTAATGCTCTGCTTAATTCTAGATTTTTGATTGCAAGCATTACAAATAAGAAAGATGTTGCTCCAAGAATTGATTTAATTAATAATATAATTAATCCTAAAGAAGTTAATGTTGAATAGTTCACAAAAAAGAAAAAAGGAATTGCAATAATTAGGTTAAAAAATGCTAGGAGTGTTGTGAATCCTATTGCTGATTCTTTAAATAATACTTTTTTTTGTGTTATTGCTGCTGTTGCAGAAAAAAGGGCAGAAATTAGAGATAATAAATACCATTGTACCATTTTCTTTTTCTTTTGAATTAAATTAACTTTATAAATTCTGTTTCATGATTTACTTTCATGCGCGGGTGGCACAGCGGCTACTGCGTTCGCCTGCAGAGCGAATTTTCGTGGGTTCGAGTCCCACCCCGCGCTTTGAAAATTTAAAATGAAAAAAGTAATTATTGTTCATGGGTGGGCAAGTAATGAAAAAGATAATCCCTTAAATCATTGGATGTATTGGTTAAAGAAAAAATTAGAAGATAAAAATTTTGAAGTTTTTGCTTCTTTAATGCCTAAATATTGGATTCCAAATTATGAAAAATGGAAAAAAGCATTTGATAAATTAAATGTGGATAATGAAACAATTTTAATCGGGCATAGTTGTGGTTGTGCTTTTTTAGTTCGTTGGTTAGGAGAAACAAGAAAGAAAATTAAAAAATTAATTTTGGTTGCCCCTTGGAAAATTCCTGATAAAGAAGAGCCTAAATTATTAGAAGTAAAAAAGAAATTTTATAATTTTGAAATTAATGAAAATATAAAAAATAATATTAAGAAAGTTATTATCTTTACTTCAGATGATGAAGAAGAAGATGGTAAAAAAAGTGTTAAGATTTTTCATGATGCTTTATGTGGAGAAATTATTGAATTAAAAAATCATGGGCATTTTACTTTAGGAGATATGGGAACTAAAGAATTTCCAGAATTATTGGAAAAAGTTTTAGAGTAGTTCTTAATAAAATTTATAAAGAATTGTAGTTAGTAACTAATATGGCTTATATTGTTAAACAAAAAGTTAAGGGAAATGATTATTATTATCTTAGAAAAAGTGTGAGAGAAGGAAAAAAAATAATTAGTAAAAATATTTCTTATCTTGGAAAAGATAAAAAAGAAGCAGAAGAAAAAGCAAAAGAAATAATTAAAAACTTAGAAATAAATAAAAAACCTATGATCGAAAAAAAGAGTGAACTCGTTCAAAAAGAAATTACAATTGAAGAGCTTGCGAAATTTTGTAAAAGAAAAGGTTTTGTTTATCCAAGTGCAGAAATTTATGGGGGTGCTGCTGGTTTTTGGGACTTTGGACATCTTGGTGTTGAATTGAATAATAATTTGAAACAATCTTGGTGGGATTTTCATGTTAAACAAAGAGAAGATGTTGTAGGTATTGATGGAAGTATAATTACTAATCCTAAAGTTTGGCAAGCATCAGGGCATATAGATAATTTTAGTGATATTTTTGTTGTTTGTAAAAAATGTAAAAAACCAGGTAAGGTAGATAAAAATGAATTAGGAAAAGTAAAATGTCCTGCTTGTGGAGGGGATTTTGATGAATCTACTGCTAAAGAATTTAAATTAATGTTTAAAACAGAAGTTGGTTTAGATGGAATTGGATATTTAAGACCTGAGACAGCACAATTAATTTTTACTAATTTTAAATTTGTTCAAGAAAATGCAAGAATGAAACTTCCTTTTGGAATTGCACAAATTGGTAAAGCTTTTAGAAATGAAATTGCTCCACGAGATTTTTTATTTAGAGTTAGGGAATTTGAACAAATGGAAATGGAATATTTTGTTGATCCAAATGAAGAATGTTTTTATAAATTAGGAGATACAGAAATTTTAATTTATAGTGCAGATATGCA
>JBDRGX010000069.1:0-2247 GCA_043817485.1 bacterium | reverse complement strand
TATAGCATATATTGCTGCAGCAGGAATTTTTGTAAATCTTTTATTCGCCTTCCTTGCTTATTTAATAGGCTTTTCAGAATTTGCAAAATTAAGTATTTGGTTTGCATTTTTTAATATGATTCCAATATCTAATTTAGACGGAAATAAAATCTTTTTTGGAAGCAAGGTCTTATGGAGCTTTTTAGCAACAATAACTTTAATTGCTCTAGGATATACTTTCTTAGTTATTTAAATGGAATTTCTAAATGGAATTTCTCCTAGAGAATATCAGGAGAAAATATTTAAAACATGTATTGAAAAAAATTGTTTAGTTGTACTTCCAACAGGACTTGGAAAAACATTAATCTCTTTAATGTTAACTATTCAAAGAATGAAACAATTTCCAGGAGAAAAAGTTCTTTTTGTTGCTCCCACAAAACCATTAGCAGAACAACATCTTATTACATTTAAAAAACATCTTTCAGAATTATTTGGAGATATACAATTATTTACAGGAGCAATAAAACCAGAACAAAGAAAAAAAATATGGAAAACTTCAGATATTATTTTTTCAACACCTCAATGCATAGCAAATGACCTTAAAAAAAATCTTTATAGTTTAACAGATGTTTGTTTATTAATTGAAGATGAAGCTCATCGATGTGTTAAAAATTATGATTATAATTATTTATCTAAAATGTATCAAATGCAAGCATTAAATCCAAGAATAATAGGTATGACTGCATCACCTGGAAATGATGAAACTAGAATAAAAGAAATTTGTAAAAATCTTTCAATTGAAGAAGTAGAATTAAGAACAAGAGAAAGTGAAGATGTAAAAAAATATTTACAAGAATTAGAATTTGAAAAAATAAATTTAGATTTTCCTGTAGAATTTCAAGAAATGAGGCATGTATTAACAAAAATTTTAGATCAATATATAGAAGAATTAAGATATAGAAAAGTTCTTTTTGGACCTTCTTCAAAAACAGGTTTGTTGATATTACAAAAAAAAATTGCAAGTACTTTATCAAGAGGAAATAAAAATTATAATTATATGTTAGGGGCAAGTGCTTGTGCACAAGCAATAAAAATTCAACATGCTTTAGAATTATTAGAAACTCAAACTCTTGAAGGTTTTAATAAATATTTAAAAAATTTATTTGAACAAGCTTCTAAACAACAAAGTAAAGGAGTTATAAAACTAGTTAAAAAACCTGAATTTAATTTTATTTTTATGAGGTCAAATGAATTATTATCTAAAAAACAAGAACATCCAAAAATAAATAAAATTTATGAAATAATTAAAAAAGAAACAATAAATACAAATTCTAAAATAATAATTTTTTCTCAATTTAGAGATACTGCACAAATAATTGCTAAAAAATTAAATGAAATTGAAAAAATAAATGCAAAAGTTTTTGTAGGACAAGCAAACAAAAAAAACGGAGGACTCAGTCAAAAAGAACAAAAAAAAATAATTCAAGAATTTTCAGATGGAGAAATAAATATATTATGTGCAACTTGTATTGCAGAAGAAGGATTGGATATTCCAGAAGTTAATGCAGTAATCTTTTATGAACCAATTGCATCTGCAATTAGAACAATTCAAAGAAGTGGAAGAACTGCCAGATTAAGTAAAGGAAAATTAATTATGTTAATAACAAAAGGAACAAGAGATGAATCATTTTTTTATATTGCTAAAGCAAGAGAAAAAAAAATGAAAAAAGCTATTGAAAATATAAAAGAAACATTTTCAAATAATAAATTAGAATTTCAACAAAGATTAAAATGAAAATAATACGTTAAAAAGAAGTTCATGATATTTTTTCTATCTCAAAACCTAAAATAGAAAAAGAAAATGAAAAACAAAAAATAATAATGGATTATCGAGAAAGAAATTCATTAGTTTATTCTTATTTAATAAAAATGGGCTTTAAACCAGAAATCAAAGAACTAAAAGTAGCAGATTATCTTATAGGAAATATTGCAATTGAAAGAAAAACTGTTTCTGATTTTATTTCATCAATAATAAATGGAAGATTAATAAAACAAATTGAAGAATTAAAACAATTTGAAAAAAAACTTTTAGTTATAGAAGGAATATCTGAACAAGAACTTTATAGTGAAGATAATTTTAGAATTAATCCAAATGCAATAAGAGGATTTTTACTTTCAGTAGTTTTAAAACATAAAATTCCAATAATTTATACAAAAGATTCAGAAGATACTGCAAAATTCATAGATGTTCTATCTAAGAAAAAAACA
>JBDRGX010000068.1:0-27181 GCA_043817485.1 bacterium | reverse complement strand
TCCCATCGTGACAATATATCGTTAGAAAAAATCATTCTCGAATAATAACAAATGCCGTAGGCATGATATATTAAATTTCTGATTCTACTCCTATCTCGTTCCTACGAAACAAATTGATCAGTTTTTTAAAAATTGTTATTCTTGACATTCTTTTATAATTAAAATATAATTTTTTTTTATTTTTATAAATTTAAAAAGGAATAAAAAATTGCGTACTTCTACACGAATTCTTACAAATAGTTTTTGGATTGGTTCATCAGAATTAATTAGTCAAATTTTTGGAATTATTTTTACTATACTTTTAGCTCGATATTTAGGCCCAGAAGAATATGGAAAATATGGTTTTGTTTTTGCATATACTGCCCTTTTCAGCATTATTATAAATTTTGGTTTATGGTCTTTAATTCCTCTTGAAATAAGTCGAGATAAATCTTTAGCTGGTAAATATTTTTTTCATGGTGTATTTTTAAAATTAGTAGCATCTTGTATTTGCATTTTTATTATTGGAATTAGTCTCTGTTTTATGAAAAAAACACTTGATGTTAAATTAATGATTTTATTAATTGCTTTGAATTTTTTACCAACTGGAATTTCAGGAACTTTAGGTGCTATTTTTTATGGTTATGAAAAAATGATGTATCCTTGTTTGGCTGCAATGATTTCAAAAATACTTACTACTTGCTTTGGTATTTATTATTTATTACACGGATACAAATCTATAACAATAGTTATTATTACAATAATAGGAAGCATTTACAATACTTTTTTTCTTTTATTTTTTATTAAAAAAGTTATTCCAAAATTAGAATTTAAAATTAATTTTTCTTTTTGTTGGCAAATTATAAAAAAATCTTTTCCTTTTCTTTCTGCTGGAATTCTTGCTACTTATTACTTTAAAATTGATATGACGATGCTTTCTCTAATGAAAGGGAACATTGCTGTTGGACAATATAATGCTGCATATAAAATCATAGAAGGATTTTTGTTTTTTCCTAGTGTTTTAATGGTAGCCTTATTTCCATCTATGTCTCGTCTTTTTGTTCAAAATAAAAAATTATTTCAACAAGGATTTGAAACTTCATTTAAATTTCTTTTTCTTTTATCTCTTATAATAACAGGAGCTGGAATAGTTTTAGCAGATAAAATTATAATTTTATTATATAAAACAAAATATATTCCTTCTATCCCGGCATTTAAAATTTTAATATTTACTATTCCATTTATTTTCATTAATTATAATTTTGGCAATTTTTTATCAACATCTAATAAAATAAAAATATTTACTATAATTATGTTTTTAAGTTTGTGTTTAAATGTTATTTTGAATTTTTTTCTTATTCGAAAATTAAGTTTTATTGGAGCAAGTATTGCTACTGTATTTTGTGAATTTATAATTACTGTAATTTGCTTTTTTATTTGTATTAAAGATCTTAAAAATCTTACTTTTTTTAAATTTATATATAAACCATTGGGAATAATTATTGTAATAAGTTATTTATTATATATATTTAGAGAAATTAATATTTTTGTCATTTTATTTTTTTATTCAATTATTTGTTTTGTATCTTTATGGTTTTCTGGAGTTTTATCAAAAAATGAAACAGAAATTATAAAAAATTTCATAGAAAATACATTCAAAAAAAATCATAATAAAAATTAAATTATTCATTTTTCTATCAAACTATTTGGGGCTTTTCTTTTACAAAAATTCAATTGCAATATTTTATCTCTTAATAACTTTGGAAAAAGAGTTAATATAAAATAAAAAAATGTTCTATTTTGGAATGGATAATATATAAGAGATATTGCAAAAAGTTTTCTTGCTTTTTTAATTTTTTGAAATACAAAACAAGCATATCCTTGTCTAAAATATTTATAAGATATATGTTTTTTGATAACTTGCAAAGGAATATTAATTTTTGTTTTTATATTTTTTTTAAGTGCTTTAATTTCTTGTTCATAAGAAAAATCTATATTTTTTCTTGAAGAACTATTTGACAAAATTCTTACATTTGCTAAATTTTGTTTAATATATCCTAATGAATAATTTTTAGATATTCTTAACCACATATCATAATCTTCTGCAAGAACCATTTGTTCATCAAAATTGCCTATTTTTTCTGAAATAGTTTTTCTTATCATTACAGTCATAATAGGAACAAAATTTCCTTTAAATAAATATTTAAAAACATTTCCATAAAATATTTCAATTTTTTTATTGTTAAAATTTATGTTATTTGATTTTTCAAATATATGTAATTCTTCTTTTTTAATACCTCCTATTTCAAAATTTCCTTTTTCATCAAATTCAATTATATTTCCAAAAACCATTGCTATTTCTGGATATAAATCAAGAGATAATTTTTGTATTTCAAGAGTTTCAGGAAGCCAAAAATCATCTGCATCTAAAAAAGCAATATAATCTCCTTGTGCTTTTTTAATTGCTATATTACGAGCAAATGCTTGTTTTTTATTTTGTTGGTAAATATAAATAATTGAAGATAAATATGGTTTTAGTACTTCTTTTGTATTATCAGTAGAACCATCATCAACTATTATAATTTCAAAATCTTTATATGTTTGATTTAAAACACTTTTTAAAGATTTTTCAATATATTGTGCTGCATTATAAGTAGGAATAATAACACTAATTTTGGGCATAAATTAATTTTCCGTTTCATCCCAATTTTTGTAAATTTTTTTTATCTCTGAATGAGATAATTCCCATAATTTAGCATAATTTAAAAAAGCATAAAAAGCAAGACACATACTTCCAATTAACCCAATAATCCCATCTCTAAAACCTCTCAATATAATAAATCTACGATAAAATTCTTTAATAAACACTTTCATTAAAATAAAAGTATTTATTTTAATTTTTTTAGACATCATTTCTTCTGCTTCTAATTCTGAATATTTATTTATTTTTTGTACAAGTCGAGAAATTGATCTATGAGATAAATGATAAATAGGTTCTTTTATTTGTCCAACATTTTGGTTATCTCCAATTACTAAAAGTTCTTCATGAATTTTTTGATCTTTATTATAAAAAACTTTTTCTTTTTGAGCTAATCTTTTAACACTTGTTTTCCATCCTCCCCATTTTACATTTTTTCCTAAAATTATTTCTTCTATTACTATGCGATAAATAAAAGCACTTGAAGGCAAAGAAATAATTTCTTTAATTTTTTCTTTTAATTTTTTACTCATTCTTTCATCTGCATCAAAAAAACAAATCCATTTACAAGTAGCAAATTCAAGTCCTTTATTTCGAGCATAAGTATACCCTTGCCATGGAATTGAATATATTTTATTTGTATATTTTTGACATATTTCTATAGTTTTATCTGTACTCATAGCATCAATTATAATAATTTCTTTTGCATCAGAAATATTTTTCAAACATCCTTCTATCATTTCTTCTTCATTTTTTGTTAAAATTATTATTGAAATATCAAGCAAAATAATTTCCTCCAATTTTAAAACACACAAACCAATTTTTTCTTATTATTTTTTATGTTTGAAATAAAATTTTTCTCAAAATTATTAATACAAATTTTACAAATTATATATTACTTTTATTTAATTAAAACTCAACAAAAAAATATTAAAATTATAAAAATAAAAAATGGTTAAACAATAAAACAGAGGATTAATTGTATGAAATAAAAAAATTGATTTTTATTTTGAAGAAAAATAAAGATGAGTTGTGTTGTAAATACTTAAGCCAAATTATACTGTTTTTGAGTTTGTTGTTGAAATAATGTAGGACAACTATTATACTTTTTAATTCTATTCATTATCATTTTATGATAATCTTTGTTTATTTCAAAACCAACATATTGTCTATCATTTTTTAAACAAGCAATAGCAGTTGTTCCTGTTCCCATAAATGGATCAAAAACCACGCCATTTTTTGGACAACTTACTTTCACAATGCGTTCAATTATATTCAAAGGTTTTTGTGTGGGGTGATTTTCTCTTTCAGGATCTTGTGCATGTATTCTTGAAGCACTCCATAAATCTTTTGGATTATAACCCATTTCTAACCATTTTTTTCCAACAAAAATCGATCTTGTTCTTGCTTTTTTAGTTTCTTCATCATAAGGAATTCTTATACTATCAATATTAAAATAATAATTGTTATTTTTTACAAAAAAACCAATATTATCATGTACAGAAGAAAATTTTCTTGTAGATCCGCCCATACTTGGAACTCGTCTATCCCAAATAATTTCATTAACCATTCTTAATTTCTTTTTTAAATAAACAAAAATTTCTGGTGAGTATTGCCAACTTAAAAAAATATAAAAACTTCCTGTATTTTTTAATTTTGGCAAAACTACATCAATCCATTGATATGTCCAATTTAAATATTCTTCTGCTGATTTTTGGTCAGAATCATTTCCATAATTTTTTCCTAAGCAATACGGTGGGTCAGTTAATATTAAATCAATAGAATCATTTTCTATTTTATTTATTCCCAATAAAATATCTTCATTAAAAATTTTATTCATAGTTTATTTTAAAATAATACTTTTTGATTTTTCTTTTAACATTTTTAAAAATTCTTCTCGTGTTCTATAAATTTTGTTATGTTTATAAGTTGCTTGAATTTTATCATTTCTTGGATTTACATAAATTGGTAAAAATTGAGGTGAGAAAACTTCCAAATAATCTTTTATAAAACTTATTTTTATATTTTCAAATTTAATTCCAAAACAAGCATAAATTAAAGTATAATTTTTGTTAACGCTGTATTGAAAATATAATTTTTCTACTGCGGCTATATCGTTTTTATTTTCTTTGCCTTCAATATTATGAATTTTTACATTTACAAAATAATTTTTGTTATCAACGATTATTTCACAATCATGCAATGAAGTATCAGGAAAATCAAAATGAACATCATCAATGCCAAGTTTTTTAGAATTGTATTTTGTTTGTTGCGTAATAACCTGTTCTACTAACCAACTTACAGATCTCGTATGTGCTTTTAATCCATAAGGTAAAATTTTATTATCAGTAATATCAAAACTTGGCAAAATTGTTAAAAGTTTTAAATATGTTTTTTTTACAAATTTCAAGTCTTTTTCAATTTCTTTTATTTCATTTTTCATAGTAATTTTATTAAAATTCAAATGTTTTAATTTTAAAAAAGTTTTGTTAATAAATAAAGTATTTTTTCTGCAATTTAAAAAGCAAAAAAAATACTTTATATTTATCTTTTAAAAATAAAAATCAATTTTTCTGTTTTTGTTAATTATCAAACACAAAAAAATTCACTAAAATAAATAGAATGTTTTCCCAAAAGTGGAGCTGAGGGGATTCGAACCCCTGGCCTTCTCCACGCCAAGGAGACGCGCTTCCAACTGCGCCACAGCCCCTTGTGGGAATTATTTAATTTCTACAACACCACCAACATCTTCTATTTTTTTCTTTATATCTTCTGCTTCTTCTTTAGAGACATTTTCTTTAATTGTTTGAGGAACACCATCAACTAAATCTTTAGATTCTTTTAAGCCCAAAGAAGTAATAGTTCTTATTTCTTTAATTACCTGAATTTTTTTATCACCAGAAGAAGTAAGAATACAAGTAAAACTTGTTTTTTCTTCAGGTTGAGCAGATGCGCCAGTTCCTGCTGATGCAGCAACCATCATTGGCATTGCAGCACTTACTCCAAATTTTTCTTCTAATGCTTTTACTAATTCAGAAACTTCCAAAATATTCATAGATGCAATAGCATTTATAATATTTTCAAATTTTTGTTCTTTTTTTTCTTCTATACCTGTGGTCATTAAATACCCTCCTTTTTTTCTATGTTTTTCGTTACCCAAATTAATTTTTTAATTGGGCATTGAAATATATTAATTAAATTAATGAGAGGCAGTTTTATTGTATAAACAAGTTTTGTTAAAAGTTCTTCTTTTGAAGGAAGAATAGCGATTTGATTTATTGCTTCTTTATTAATAATTTTTTTATCTAAAACACCAGCTTTTATTTTTAAATTAACATTTTCATTAGCAAATTTTTGCATTACTTTAATACAAAAAATAATGTCTGTATAACTAAAAGTAATTGCTACAGGTCCTTTAAATTGTGGGATAAGATCTTCTAAACCAATTTCTTTTACTGTTTTAACAGCTAAAGTATTTTTTGCTACCAAAAATTCAGCATCTATTTTTGCTAAATTAGAACGAAGTAAAGAAATTGCTTCTACATTTAATCCTTTATAATCAGAAAGAATTATTCCACAAGATTTATTCATTTTTGTTTTCAAATTTTCTATTACTTGTGTTTTCATTGTTTTATTCAAAATTCATTCCTCCTATTGTTTTAAAATACTAGCACTATCTATTTTTATCCCTGGTCCCATAGTAGTAGTAATTCCTATTCCTTTAAGATACTGACCTTTTGTAGAAGCTGGCTTACTTTTAATAACTGCATTAAATATAGATAAAAAATTTTCTTTGATTTTTTGATCTCCAAAAGAAACTTTACCTATACCACAATGAATAGCACCTTCTTTATCTACACGATATTCTACTCTACCTAATTTAATTTGTTCAATAGTTTCTTTTAATTTAAAAGTAACTGTCCCCATTTTAGGACTAGGCATTAATCCTCTGGGACCTAATAATTTACCTAATTTACTAACTTCTTTCATTATATCTGGAGTTGCTATCGTTACATCAAAATCTAACCAATTTTCTTTTTCTATTTTTTCTATTAAATCTGCTGATCCTACAAAATTGGCTCCAGCTTCTTGAGCTTCTTTTTCTTTTTCACCTTTTGCAAAAACTAATATTTTTGGAACTTTTCCAGTACCATTAGGAAGAACTACTGTTCCTCTTACTATTTGATCTGCATGTTTTGGATCTACCCCTAATCTCATGTAAATTTCAACAGTACTATCAAATTTAACTATAGCCGTGTTTAAAGCTAAATTTATCCCTTCATCCAAAGAATATAATTTATTCTTTTCTATTGTTTTTGCGACTAATTGATATTTTTTTCCCATTTTTTTTAACTCCTATTCTATTATTTCAATTCCCATATTTTTAACAGTTCCACTAATTACTTTCATAGCAGATTCTATATTTGTTGTATTCAAATCTGGCAATTTAATTTTTGCTATTTCTTCTATTTGTTTTTTTGTTATTTTTCCTACTTTAACTCTATTTGGTTGTCCAGAACCTTTTGCTACTCCTACAGCTCGTTTAATAAGAATACTTGCTGGTGGAGTTTTAGTAATGAAAGTAAAACTTTTATCTTGATAAACAGTAATTACAGCTGGAATAATTAATCCTTCTTGTCCACTTGTTTTAGCATTAAAACTTTTACAAAATTCCATTATATTTATTCCATGCTGTCCTAAAGATGGACCTACAGGTGGAGCAGGAGTAGCTTTTCCTGCTTCTATTTGAAGTTTTATTTTTGCAACTTCTTTTTTAACCTTCACTGCCATTTTATATCTCCTCTCTTTCCACTTGATCGGTATCTATTTCAATAGGAGTAGATCTCCCAAAAATAGTAACCAATACTTTTAATTTAAATTTTTCTTCGTTTATTTCATCAATAATTCCAGTAAATCCAACAAAAGGCCCACTAATAATTTTCACACTATTTCCTTTTTCAAGAACTATTTTAAACTTTTTCTTTTTTTCCTCTACTTGAAGCATAATTTTTTTAACTTCTATTTCTGTAAGAGGAGTAGGTTTAGAATGTGTGCTAATAAAACCACTAATTCCTTGTGTATTGCGAACAGCATACCAAGAATCATCAGTAAGTTCCATTTCTATAAATAAATAACCTGGAAAATACATTCTTGAAGAAATTTTCTTTTCTCCTTTTTTTATCTCTGTAATTTCTTGTTTAGGAATTAAAATTTGTTGTAATTTTTCTTCTAAATGCATTGTTTTAAATTTATGTTCTAAACTTTTCTTGACTTTTTCTTCTTGTCCTGAATATGTATGTAACACATACCAATGGACTGCCATAAAAAATGCCCCCTATTTAATTATTAGTTTTAATAAATTTGTAAAAATTTTATCTAAAATTCCAATAATTATTGCAAAGAATAATATATTTATTATAACTACAATTGTAGAATCTCTTAGATTCTTTTTCTCTGGCCAAGTAACTTTTTTCATTTCATAATTAATTTCATTCAAAAATAATTTTATTTTTTTCACATTTTTTCTCTTTTTGGCAGGCCTGGAGGGATTTGAACCCCCATCACCCGGATTTGGAGTCCAGTGCTCTAGCCGTTGGAGCTACAGGCCTATTTTGTTTCTTTATGCAAAATATGTTTTTTACAAGAATTACAAAATTTTTTTATAGAAATTTTTTCTTCACTCTTTTTTTTATTTCGAGTAGTATTATAATTTCTTCTTTTACATTCACTACATGCTAAAATAACTATTTCTCTCAATTTAATTCCTCTCTTATTTTTCTTATTTGGAGCCCATAATCGGAATTGAACCGATGACCTCATCCTTACCAAGGATGTGCTCTAGCCGACTGAGCTATATGGGCAAAATAATAAAAAAAAAATATATATTACTTATTTTAAACTGTCAAGAAAAATTTATAATTTATAATTATTTATTTTTTTATTTCTTAACATATACCCAAACTGTTTTCTTTTTATCACCTTGTTTTAAAATTTTTTGATCTGTATTTATAGAAAATTTTTCAAAAGGAAATTCAAATGTTTTTTTTAATACAAATTTTTCTTGAATAAATTTTATAAAATTTTCTTCTTCACTATCATTAAGAAAAGCAGAAATTCCCTCTTCTAAAACTACTATATCTGCTTTTAAAACAAATTCTTTTTTATTTTCAAAATCAAAAAAATACATATCAGATACAATTACTTTTTTATTTATATACCATTTAGTTATAGTAGATTTAGTTTCTACTACAATTATTTGATTATCAGATGTTATATCATTAAGATATTTTCCTATTTCTTGATATATTCTATAATTTATATCTCTTTTAATTCCCCAAATATATATATTGTCATAAAATTTATTATCTAATGGATTATAAAAAATACTAAAAGGAGAAGATAGCCAAAGAAAAAAAATAGAACCAACAAAACTTATAGTTTTTTTCTTTAAAAAAAATGAAAAATAATCATTCAAATAATAACAGCTAAATACTATTATAAATCCTAATATAGGTAAAGGATAATGAATATCTTTAAATTGAGTTTTTAATACCCCTATAATAAATAAACACAAAAATATAAAAAGAAAAAAAATGGAATGAGTAGTTTTTAGTTTTTTTCTTACAATTTCAAATATAGTTAGAATTAAAGATATAATAAAAAAAATACTAATAACAGGAGTAATTACAGCTACTAATTGTTTCAATAAAGTAAAATTTGAAACAACTCGCCATGTTGCTAAATGCCAAGATTTAGAATTAAAATATGATAAAACAAACAATTGCTGATCTAAAAAAAGTTTTTTATCAAGCATTAAGCCATAGATTATCCATAAACTAAAAATAAATATAATTGGAATTAAAAAAATATAAATTTTTTTTTGAAAAAATATTTTCCATCTAAATTGAATTAAATTGTAAATTATAAAAGCAAATACTAAAATAAAAGCATTATATTTAGTAATTGTTCCTAATCCAACAATTATTCCCGATATTAAAAAATATTTAGATTTATTTGTTTTAAAGCCCTTAAATAAATAATAAATACTTGCACTTAAAAGAGCCATAAGAAACATTTCTATATAAACTGTACTACTAAAATATAAAAAAAAAGGATTTATTCCTAATAAAAAAATTGATAAATTTGCAATTTTATTTTTTAATTCTTTAACTGTAAAATAAGTAAAAATTAATACAATTAAAGAACTTATCATTGAAATTAATCTTGCAATTAAAAATGATTTCCCAAATAGTTTAAAAAATAAAGCAATTAAATGAGTAAATAAAGGAGGATGTATTAAATAAGGATCTACTCCATTAATGCTTGGAAAATTAGTTTTAAGTATATTTTCACCTATAGTCATATACCAAACTTCATCAGTATCTGGAGCCTTATCTAACATTAAAAAAGCAATTTGAAAAGAAATAGAAATAAAAATTATTAGAAATAAATATTTCATTTATTTTTTTATTTAAGCAATAACATTTTTTTAGTATTTATCATTTTATTGTTAATTTCATATTGATAAAAATAAGCACCAGAAGATACTGTTTTTCCTTGATTATCTCTTCCATCCCAATAAATAGATTGCTTTTGATTATTGCATAATTCACTATTTTTAAAATTTACCTCAAGAACTCTAATTAATTGTCCTAATGTATTATAAATTTTTATTTTTGCTAAATTTACTTTTTCTCCTCCTGCTATAGAAACAGGAATCCATACTTCAGGATTAAAAGGATTTGGAAAATTATCCAATATTTTTGTTTCAGTTATTTCCTTTGAAGGTAAATTTTCTTTACTTAATTCAGAAAGTAAAGAAAATGAATATACTTTCCCATTAGTTGCTCCAATATAAAGATTATTATTAACTATAACGGGCGAAGAAATTAAAGGAGAATTAACAGGATATTTTGTTTTTACTTCTCCTTTATCTCGAGTAAGCACATAAATATTTCCATCTCCACTACCAACATATATATAATTATTAGTAATAAGAGGCGTAGAAAGTACCCCAAAATCTGCTGTTTTTCCAGTAAGAGTTTTCCATTGTAAATCTCCAGTATCAGCATTTAAACAATAAACATAAGATTCTAAAAATCCCATTTGAAAATAAACTTCTTTATCAGATATTGCAACAGAAGAACCTGTAACAAGTATTTTTTCTACACTATCTTTAAATTTCCATTTTAATGAACCATCAGTAATATTAATAGCATAAACATTTTTTTCAAAATTACCAGGAAAACAATATACTACATTATCTTTAATGCTTACTGATGAAAGAAACATATTTCCATTAGTTTGAAATTTCCATTTAATATTTCCATTATTAATATCAAGAGCATAAAGATAACCATCATCAGACCCACAAAAAAGTGTATTAGAAAATAACGCTGGAGAAGAATAAACCATTTGCATTGTTTCAATTTGCCAAATTTTTTCCCCAGTATTTTCATTTATAGCCACAATAGATTTTTCTGGATAACCTACACTGATAAAAACTTTTCCTTCACTAACTAATGGAGAAGCAAGTATATCTCCATTGGCTAAATAAGTCCATTTAATTTGTCCTGTTTTAGCATCAAGAGCATATAAATTTTTGTCTTTTGAACCAATAAATATCGTATTATTATTTATTGCTGGAGAAGAAAAAATACTTCCTTGTGAAGAAAATTTCCAAACTAAAGAACCATCAACAATATTAATAGCATAAAGATTTTTATCCCCAGAACCAACATAAAGCACTTCCCCAAATACAGCAGAAGACGAAATAATCGTATTATTAGTTAAATATGTCCAAGACAAAGACAAATAAGGCAAAGTTTCTGTTTTTAAAAAATTAGTATGTTGAGAATTGTTGAAAAGCATTTGCCAATCTGCTTTTAAATAAGAACTTGTTATTAAAAAACATAAAATAATAAAAATTTTATATTTCATTTCTAAAACCTCCTATTTGTTAAAGTTTTATAAAATGCTTATTAAAATATCATTATAAAAACATTACTTTTTTTATGAATGAACAGTTAAAGTTTCATTAAATAATTTATTCAAATATAAAATAAATAAAAAATTCAACAAAAGTCAAGGAATATTTAAAAAAAACTTAAAATAATAAAAAAAAAATCTATCTCCTAACAAAAGATGTTCAAAATTAAAGAATTAAGTTAAACAATCCTCCAACAATTATGGTAGAAATTATCATAATTATTGTTAATTTCATCATATTTTTTATTCCAAATTCTTTTACAAGTGTTACAAAAACACCAACACAAGGAAAATACATTACTAAAATAATACTTGCAATTATAAGTTGTTTAAAAGTTAAATTAAGTGGTGCTAACATCCCAACAGCAATATCTTTTCTTAAAAAACCTATAATTAAAGCAGATATTGCTTTAATTGGTAACCCAAATAATCTTGTCATTAGAGGACCAATTATTTTTTCTAAAAAATCTATAACTTTAAAAAAATAAAGAATATTTGCTAAAATTATTCCAAAAAAAATAAATGGAACAGCTTCTTTTAAAAACCATTTAATTCTTATTAATAATTTTTTCATCAATGTTCCAAAATGTGGAATTCGATATGAAGGGATTTCAACAAATATTTCTGGACTTTCTCCTTTAAGTGTTTTATTTAACAAAATTCCTATAATTAACCATACTAAAAATAAAGTTCCAAAAACAAAAATAAATCCTTTTGCTCCATATTTTCCAATAAGACCTATAATCATAGCAATTTGTGATACACAGGGAATACATAGTGTAATAAGTGCTGCACTAATAAATCTTTCTTTTTTACTTTCCATTACTCTTGTAGAAAGAACTCCTGGAATCTTACATCCAAAACTAAGTAAAATTGAAATTATAGAAAAACCATGCAAGCCCACTAAATGCATAGTTCTATCAAAAAGAATTGCTAAACGAGGTAAATACCCTGTATCTTCAAGAAAACCTAATACAAAATAAAAAGCAAATACATATGGATAAATCATAGCAATAGGAACAAAAAAACCAGTTGTTAAAACTCCAAATGATTGTTTAAAATCTATTTTTCCTTCAATAAGTTCTCCAATCAAAAAATTATGAAAAAATCCTTTTGATCCCAATATTTGTGAAAAATTTGTCATTATCGGCAACCAAATGTTTTTAAACAATGGTTCAAAAACATAATTAATAAACCCTTCTCCTATAAACCTAATAGTTTTAAAAGTAAAAAACATAACAATAAAAGCAATGAATATTCCACTTGTAGAATTTATTGAAACATCTGCTAATTTTTCTAAAAAAGTATGGTGTCTATGTGTTAATTTTTGAACACTATTGATAATATTTCCTATTTCATTCCATTTTTCTTTTTCTTCATATTGATAATTTCCTATTTTAGATTGTGATAATTTTTCAATAAAATTTTTTATTCCTTCGCCAGTTATGGCACAAATTGGAACAATAGGTACTTTCAAAATTTTTTCAAGTTTTTCTATATCAATAGTAATCCCTTTATGTTTTATATCATCCCAAAAATTCATTATTATAATAGTAGGAATATTTTGTTTTAATAGTTGTAATGTTAAATTAAGATTTCTTTCTAAATTTGTAGAATCAATTACATTTACAAGAATATCTCCTTCTTTCAACATTTCTACAGCAATTTCTTCTACTTTTGATATTGGTTCCAATGTATAAGTTCCAGGAATATCAATAACTTCAAATTTTTCTTCACCAATTTTAAAATGCCCCTTTGTCAATTCAACTGTTGTTCCTGAATAATTTGAAATAATAACATCAATATCTGTTAATCGAGAAAAAATAGAACTTTTCCCAACATTAGGATTTCCCATTAAAAGAATTTTTTTCATTTATACTTCCTTATTATTTTACTATTTCAACAATAATTCTTTTTGCTATACTATAACTTATAGCTACTTGAGTATTTCCTATTTTAATAGTTATAGGCCCTTGTAAAAATTGAGAACTAATTTTAATAATTCCTACACCTAATCTTATTCCCATTGAATCTAATTTATTTACAAAATTTTTATCTCCATGAATTTCAATAATTACTACTTTTTCTAATTGTTTTATTTGTGTTATATTCATTATTTTAAATTTCTTTCCAATTTACATTTTTTTAAACTTTTATCTGTTTTATAAGTTTTGTAAAAATGATTAAAATCTTTAATCCAATTTATTTTTTTATTTGATACAAATGTTTCTATATATTTTAAAAATGCTATCAATCTATTTAAAGTTTCATCACTAATATTGTGTTCTATTTTACAAGCATCTTTTTGGGCTATTTTATAATCAACATTAAGTACTTCAGTTAAAAATTTAATTAAAACATTATGAGAATTGTAAATTGTATTTCCAAGTATTCGTCCTTTTTCTGTTAATTCTACATATCCATAATTTTCATGAGATACTAATTTTTCTTTTGAAAGAATTTTTATTGCTTTATTTACACTGGGCATACTTACACCCATTTCTTTACTTATATCTTTTACTCTTACAATATTATTTTTATTGCTAATTATAGTTATTGTCTCTAAATAATCTTCTATATTTGAACTTAATAATTTCATAAAAATTAATATCCTTTTTTAAGTTAGCCATAGCAAACAAAATTAACTTTAGTTAACATTTTAATAATTTTTTGTCAAGTTTTATATAAAAAATTTATTGACAAATTAAACAAAAATTATTATTACAATTTAAAAATTTAAAAAAATTAGTATTTTTAAAAAAGGATAGAAAATGAAAATAAATCTTTTTTATGGTTCTTCGAAAATTAGCGTAAATATTCCTTCTAAAAATTTAGAAAAAATTATTGTTCCAAGAAAAACACAAAAAACATCTTCTTCAGTATTAAAAGAAGCATTCGAAAATCCTTATGGAAAAAAATTAGAAATTTTAGCACAAAATAAAAAAGTTGTTGTTTTAATAGAAGACTGTACTCGTTCAAATCCACATAAAAAAATAATTTCAGAATGCAATAAAAGATTAAAAAAAGCACAATCAGTAGTTTACATTATTGCAACAGGTTGCCATAGCCCTCTTATGCCTGAAAATCAAAAAATAGTAAATGTAATTAAAGAAAGTATAGAAAAATATAAAATTAAAAATGCTGAAATTATTATTCATGATTCTCAAAAAGCCAATTTTAAATATTTAGGAAAAACTTCTTTTAAAACACCTGTTTTTGTAAATGAAAAAGCATTAAATACGGATCTTTATGTAATTACTTCTTCTATGAAATCTCATTATTTTGCGGGATATTGTAATCCAATTAAAAATTTTGCTCCTGGAGTTTGTAAATTTGAAACTGTTGAAGCCAATCATTTTTTATCATTAGAAAAAAATGCTACATTTGGACAACATCCTTATCATCCAAATCCGAAAAAAAGAAATAATCCAGTAGCAGAAGATATGTTAGAAACAATGAATTTAATTAAACAAAAAACTGATGTTTTTGCATTAGTAATATATGGAAGTAAAAAAATAGAATGGGCAAAAGCTGGAGAAATTAAAAAAGTAATAAGAGATGGAATAAAAAAAGTAGATGAATTAACAAGTTTTTTTGTTAAACCAGCCCAATATATAATTGTATCACCAGGTGGATATCCTAATGATGCTGATGTATATATGGCTCAAAGAGGTCTTGATTTAGTCAATCAAGCAGTTTTAGATAATGGAGAAATACTTTTTTTAGCTGAATGTAAAAATGGTTTTGCTCCAAGTAAAGAAGCAGAAGATTTTTTTTATAAACGTTTAACTTGGCCATTGGCTAAAATATTTAAAGAAATTAAAACTAATTATAAATTATCTATGCAAAAAACTTATAAAATGGCTAAATTAATTGAAAGAACTAAAAAAATATGGTTATATTCACAATTGAAAAATAAAGATGTTTTAAAAATGCATCTTTATCCAACACCATCTCCACAAGAAATAATTGATAAATGGATAAAAAAAGATCCAACTGCTAAAATATTAGTTTTTAATTCTGCAAGCAATTTAGCAATTTATAAAAAATAAGGCAATATTGATGATCAAAAGAAGAGAAACTTTTTCTATAAAAATAGGAAATGAATTTATTGGAAGTAATCATCCTATTTTAGTTCAATCAATGTGTAAAACACCACCACAAGATATTAAAGGGATTATTAAAGAAATAAAAAAATTAGAAAAAGTTGGTTGTAAAATTATTAGAGTTGCTGTTCCTGATATGGAATTTGCTTCTAAAATAAATTTTATAAAAAAGCATATTAAAATTCCTTTAGTAGCAGATATTCATTTTGATTATAAATTAGCATTAGAATCAATATCGCAAGGTGCAGATAAAATTAGAATAAATCCAGGAAATATAAAAGAAAAAAAGAAAATAAAAGCAATTATTGATGCTTCTAAACAAAAAATATTCCTATTAGAATAGGAATAAATACGGGCTCTATTTTTGGAACAAAAACAAAAAATATAAAACCAGAAATTTTAGTAGAAAAAACTTTAGATTATGTTAAATTATTTGAAGATATGGATTTTAAAAATATTGTAATTTCTGTAAAATCTTTTGATATTCCCTTACTGATAGAATCACATCATCTTTTATCTTCCAAAGTAAAATATCCTTTTCATATTGGAGTTACAGAATCTGGACCTCTAATAAACGGAAATATTCGTTCAAGTATTGGGATAGGAGTTTTATTAGCACAAGGGATAGGAGATACTATAAGAGTTTCATTAACTGATACATCAATAAATGAAGTAAAAACTGGATATGAAATTTTAAAAGTTTTAAATTTAGGGGAATATGGTCCAACAATTATTTCTTGTCCTACTTGTGGAAGATGTAATATTAATATTTTTCAAATTACTAAAAAAATTCAAAATGGTCTTAAAAATTTTCATGAACCAATTAAAATTGCTATTATGGGATGTGTTGTAAATGGTCCAGGAGAAGCTTCTTATGCAGATATAGGCATTGCTGGAGGAAAAGGATATGGAATGCTTTTTGAAAAAGGAAAACTAATTAAAAAAATACCAGAAAATGAAATGGTAAAAGTTTTATTAGAAAAAATTAAAAAAATGAAAAATTTTGAAAAATTTAATGAATTTATAAAGTAAAACTTCTTATACCACATTACATTCAAATGATAATAAGGCAACAAGGAAAAGACGATGGATTCTGCTTGCAAATAGGAATGTATTAAAAAATTCCACCCCCGTCCTAACGGACACCCCCCGCCAGCAGGGGACATAAGGAACCGATAACAAAGTCAACACAATTAGTGTTTGAATGCGACTTGGTATAAAAATTCATAAATTATTTTCTACAAAATAAAAACAAAATTAAGGAGAAAAGCATATGCATTTTTTTAAATATAAAAATAATCATTTATATTGTGATGATGTAAAAGTAGAAGAAATAAGTAAAAATGTTTCAACACCTTTTTATCTTTATAGTTCAAAAACTATTCTCCATCATTATCATAGTTTAGATAAAGCTTTTAAAAATATAGAACATAAAATTTGTTATTCTGTCAAAGCAAATTCAAATTTAGCAATTTTAAAACTTTTAGCAGATCAAAATGCATATTTTGACATTGTTTCTGGAGGAGAATTATATCGGCTAATAAAAATAAAAGTGCCAGGAAAAAAAATTGTTTTTGCTGGAGTAGGTAAAACTCGTGAAGAAATTGAATTAGCTTTAAAAACAAATATTTTAATGTTTACTGTAGAATCTATTCCAGAATTAGAATTAATTCATAGTATTGCTAAATCATCAGGAAAATGTGCTTCTATTGCTTTAAGAATTAATCCAGATATAGAAGCAAATACTCATCATCATATAACTACTGGAAAAAAAGAAAATAAATTTGGTATAGATTTTGATCAAGCAATAGATTTAATTAAAAATATAAATAAATATCCTTATTTAAAATTAATTGATATACAATCTCATATTGGTACTCAAATAACACAAGTATCTCCTTCTATTAAAGCAATTACAAAACTTATAAATTTAATAAAAAGTTTAAAAATAAAATGTGAATGGTTAGATATTGGAGGAGGATTTGGAATTATTTATAATGAAGAAACACCTCCAAATGCGGAAATAATTAGCAAAGAAATTATCCCATTATTTAAAAATACGGGATTAAAACTTATGATTGAACCAGGAAGATTTATTGTTGGAAACGCTGGAATTTTAGTAACTAAAATTCTGTATCTTAAAAAAACTCCTCAAAAAAATTTTGTTATTGTTGATGCAGCAATGACAGATTTAATTAGACCATCTTTCTATGATGCTTTTCATCAAATAATACCAGTAATAAAGAAAAATAGAAAAACTTTTAAAGCAGATATAGTAGGCCCTGTATGTGAATCTGGTGATTTTTTTGCTAAAGATAGAAATATTTTAGAAGTAAAACAAGAAGAATTATTAGCTATTATGAGTGCTGGAGCTTATGGATTTACTATGGCTTCTAATTATAATTCTCGAAAAAAAGTAGCAGAAGTATTAACAAAAGATGATAAATACTATGTTATACGAAAAAGAGAAACTTATAAAGATTTAATTAAAGGTGAAAATGCAATAATTTTATAATAACAAAATACAAATTGAGGAAAAAATTAAAAGCCGTAATAAAGCCAACACAGTTAGTGTTTGAATGCGACTTGAAATATAAAATAATTATTTATTACAAACTCAATTGCAGTAAAAAGATGTTTTTCACCGATAAGAGTTTTTAAACCCGACGATTAAAATCGTCGGTTCAAATCGTTTGTTCAAAAACATTGGATCAAAATTGTTTGTTCATCATACAATTCAATTAAAATAAATTTAATTGAATTGCTTCTTTTTTTTTCTCTTTTTCTTTTTGTATATGTATTTCTCCAAAAACACCATCATATCCAGGAATAATTTTTACTTTTTCATTTCTTACTTTAATAATTGCTTCTGCTATATTTATTGTAATTTCATTTTTAAGATCTTTTTCTGAAACATCTAATAAAGTATTAAATTCTGTCCCAAAACATTGAATAATTTTTTTATATTCTGCATTAACCGCATTTGTATCAATACCTACTTGTAAAACTTCAGAAATAATTTCTTTTAAAGGAATAATTTTTTTGAAAGGAATAGCACAAGAAGGTATAATTCCATTTTTTCTATCACTTAAAAAATTTATTCTATTCATAACACCAATTGTTAAATTTTTTTTACAAACTGGACAAATGTTATTGTTTTCAAGAGTTTCTTCTGGAGAAAATCTTATATTACAAACTCTATGACCATCATAATGATATTTTCCTTCTTCTGGAAAAAATTCAAGAGTAAATAAGAATTTTTCTTTATCTTTTTTTTGAAAAATTCTTTTGATTTCAAAATAATCCATTTCTGCATTAAAAACATTTGCTTCTCTGCCTAATTTACTTGGAGAATGCGCATCAGAATTAGAAATAAGCGTATATTTATCTAATTTAGAAAGCATCCAATTCATAGATGGATCGCTACTTAATCCAGTTTCAAGAGCATAAATATATTTAGTTTGATCTTCAAAACATTCTTCAATTTGATCAAATCCAGATTTAGAACCAAATAAAGAAAACCATGGTGTCCAAATATGGGCTGGAATTATCATAATATCTTCTGAAATATTCATAAGAATTTTTACTAAATTTGCTGATGATAAACTTAACATTGGACGTCCATCAATAGATAAATTTCCATACTTTGCCAAACTTTTATTTATTTTTTCTACTATTTCAAAAGAAGGAGCAAAAATTAAATTATGATTTTTTTTACCTTTACCATTTTTATTAAAAAGATTACATACTTCAACAGTAAGAATAAAAAATATTTCATTGTATTTGAATAAGCCATTACCAATAGGGTTTAAATTGTTTTTTAATTCATTAAGCCAACTTGGATGTGTAAAATCACCCGTTCCTAATAAATCAATCCCTTTTAATTTAGCAAATAATGACAAATTTTCAATATTAGTTGTTGGGCTTGTTGCTCGACTATATTTAGAATGAATATGAAAATCAGCAATAAATTTCATTGCAAACTCCTAAATATTCAGTATGTTAAAAATATAAAATCTTAAAAAACACGGATTAACAATTTTATCCTTTGATTTTATAAAATTAGAAAAAAATCAAAAAATATGTAATTGATTATCTCCACATCGATCTTTTTTATTTTCCTAAAATTAACAAAAAAAAAGTTATATCTATACCACTATTGATAAAGTAAGCAAAATAATATATGTAATATTAAACAAAATTTAAATAGCATATTTTACTTGTAACCTTCTACATAAACACTAACCACATACTCTTCAAGAAACTCATTTTCTCCCAACCCATCTAAAATAGCTTTGCCTATTGGGTCTTTTTGTGTCAGGAAGAATGCAGTTAGATGTACCTTTAATTGTAATTTTCACATCTTTCAATCCAGATGCTTCTACAATTTTTTTATACTCATCAATAAGTATTGCCCCTGAAATACAACCTACATAAGCTTCAATGCTCTCCTGAATTTTTTTAGGAAGTTTTTTGAGAAGAGCAATATCAGAAATTGCTATTCTACCACCTGGTTTTAAAACCCTATAGACCTCTTGAAAAACTTTTGGCTTATCAGCCGATAAATTAATAACACAATTACTTATAGTTATATCAATTAAATTGTTTTCTACAGGTAATTTCTCAATCTCCCCAAATCTAAACTCAACATTTTTAATTCCGTTCTTTTTAGCATTATCTTTTGCTTTTTCAACCATTTCAAGCGTCATATCTACTCCTATGACCTTACCATTTTGCCCAACCTTGTTTGCAGCCAGAAAACAATCAAATCCAGCACCTGAACCAAGGTCAAGTACCACATCACCATTTTTAAGACTGGCTAATGCTGTTGGATTCCCACAACTTAAAGCCAAATTTGCTTCTTTTGGAATGACCATTAATTCTTCCTCTGAATATCCAATTGACTTTGCAAATTTCTCTGTATTTGGCACACAGGTACTTCCACATCCACAACCTTCTTGTCTTTTAGCAATTTTGCTATAAGCTTCTCTTACAATTTTTTGTGTTTCTTTTTTGTCCATTTTTTTATTTCCTTATTTTGTTAAATAATTTTCCTTTTAAGAAAAACATCATTGTGGTAGAAAAAAGTTTCACAAAATTTTTATAATAACTTTTTCCTATTAAACAATTAATTTCATAACAAATTTATTGAAATTATTTTTAATATAATATTAGATACTATTCCAGCTAAAATATCATCTGCCATTATTCCTATACCACCTGGAAATTTTTGAGTTTTATTTATTGGAAAAGGTTTAATTATATCTAATCCTCTATTAATTAAAAATCCCAATAATAATAATTTTATATTAATTGAAATACCCCAAAAAGCAATCAAAAGCCCTACAACTTCATCTATAGTAATTTTTTTACTATCTTTTTCTTTTAAAATTTGTTCTGCTTTATGAGATGTAAAACAACCTAAAATAATTAAAAAAAAGATTATTAAAAAATATATAAAAATATTTTCTTTAATTAGCCAATAAATAGGAAATCCAACTAATAAGGCACTAATAGTTCCTGAAGCAAAAGGAAAATAACCCGTTCCAATTGAAGTAGCAAAAAATAAAATAATAAAATTACGAAATTTTTCCATAAAGATCGTATTCATCTCCTTTTGTTATTTTAACTACAACCATTTCTCCAATTTGAGGTTCATTTTTTTTATTTGGTTTCACATAAACTACTCCATCAATTTCAGGAGCATCATATTCAGATCTTCCAATAAAAAGAGATTGCGATTTTTTTCCTTCTATTAAAACTTTTATTTTCTTTCCAACAATTTCTTGATTTTTTTCAAAAGAAATTTTTTGCTGTATTTTCATTAAAATATCTTTTCTTTCTAATTTTACTTTTTCTGAAATTTGATTTTTTATTTTTGAAGAAGGTGTTTCTTTTTCATTAGAATAAGTAAAAACCCCTAATTTATTAAACTTAATTTTTTGAATAAAATTTACTAATTCTTCAAAATCTTTTTCTGTTTCACTTGGAAAACCTACTAAAATAGAAGTTCTTAAGGAAATGTTTGGAATTTTTTCTTTTAATTTTAATAATAAATTTGTAATAAATTTTTTATCTTGTTTTCTATTCATTTTTTTTAAAATTCGAGAACTAATATGTTGAATAGGAATATCTAAATAACGACAAATTTTAGAATTTTCAGAAATATATTTTATAAATTCTTCAGTATAATGTCCAGGATAAGTGTACATTAACCGAATCCATTCAACATGAGAAATTTTACTAAGATTTTTCAAAAGAGAAACTAACTTATTTTTACCATAAATATCCTTTCCATAATTTGTAGTATCTTGAGAAACTAAAATTATTTCTTTTGAAAATTTTAATTTTTCAACTTCTTTTACAATAGAATTTATTTTTCTACTTCTATAAGAGCCCCTTACAAAAGGAATTAAACAATAACTACATCTATTATCACATCCATCAGCTATTTTTACATAACTTGTATAAAAAGGAGTAGTTTTTATTAAAGGAGTAGTATGATTATATAAATATTTTGGCTCTTTAACTTTAATTATTTTTTTTTCAAATACTTGAAAAGCAATTTTATCAATAGAAGCAATTTCTCCTGTACCAATAAAAGCATCTACAAATGGAAATTTTTCAAGACATTTATTTTTATATCTTTGAACTAAACAACCCGTAACAATAAGTTTTTTTATAATACCTTTTTGTTTTAAAAGAGAAAATTCCTGAATAGTATCTAAAGCTTCTTGTTCTGCATCTTTAATAAAACAACAGGTATTGATAATTATTATATCAGATTCATTTTCATTTGATGTAATTGTAAATCCTTTTTCTTTTAAAATTCCTAACATTACTTCTGAATCTACTCTATTTTTAGGACAACCTAAACTAATAAATCCTATTTTTGTATTCATTGTTTTATTTGCTATAATAATATCACCTTCTACAATAATGCCACCCCTTCGGGGTTAGAATTATCGGTAAAAATATTGAAATTGAAAATTACTATAATTTTACATTTTACATTTTCCATTTATTCTGATGAACAAACATCTTCAGCCTTTTTTTACATTAACAGAAACATACAATAATGCCACTCCTTCGGGTTAAGATTGCTTGTTTTCATTTATTCTGCTGAATTATTGATGGTTTATTATTTCCTTTTTCCATAAGCCACTGGCAATGGACCTGCAGCCACAAGTTTTTTTAAGCAAGAATTTACTGTTAAATTAAGACCTTCTAAAGTTCTTGCACCAAGCAGAAGCATATCACCTTTTTCACCAAATACAACTTCATCAATTGTAAAAAATTCTTCTATTTTAATGATAGCGAATCCAACACTTCTAGTTATTTTTTGACCATTTGCCATAATAAATACTAAATCTTTTTTTTCACGAACGACGACTATTTTATGAAGCATTTCACTTGAAATCCAAGTATATTCACTTCCTGTATCAACAAGTATTTTTGGTATCAAAATTGACTTTTTTCTATCAATATGATTTTCGATTATACATTTTGTATAAAAAATACCCATAATAATCCTCCTTTGTTTTTATAAAACTAAACCAACTGATTTGTGTCAACATTGTTGACACAAATTTATTGCCCCTGTAAGTTTCATAAAACTGCCTTATCCGATAATCCACGACACGCGTAAATCCCTTAAATTCTGAATGGTTGCTTTGGATATAATCAGCAAGCTGGTCAATCCCACAGCATCGCCCCACTCAGCAACTGCATTTTTTTTGCTGATATATTCGTAATACTCCAATGCAATTTTATTAGTTCGACATTTATGCTTTTAATAGCATTGTAACGGGCTTGATGAATAACATTTACAACTTCAGAAAAATGTTTATCAAATTGTCTTGTCAATTTCATTGCAAAAAATTCTTATTTTCCAAAAATTTAATTTTCTTTTTTTGCCCAGTCTATTCTTTATCTATTAGCTTTTTATTCTGTGGTTTTTGCAGATAATTTTCCCTGCTTACTACTTTTTTACCGGTTTCTTGTTCTAATTTTTTCCGTGCCACTCCTGCAACATTACCTCCACGACAAGAGACATTTCGATTTTCTTCAAATCCGCTGGGATTCTCAACTTTGGTAATTTGCGTTGTAGACGCTTCGCCAAGCATAGAAAAAATAAGTTCCAAGTCAGTCATATGATCCCTAAGATTCTGACTTTTTAATCCTTTAAGTTTTTTGTATTGGTTCGGTGTTAGACCAAAAGCGGCTTTAGATATTTCCGCAGTTAGAATTTCATATTCTTTGTTTTCTTCAATGCCACGCTTTTTCCATTCATCGGTAAGCTCTTCACGAATAGCAATGCCACGCATTCGTTTTTCTATCCAATCATCACTCTATACCCTTTAGCTTTATATAAAGCCCGCGTTCTTTTTGTTGCCAACTCAGGGTCTTCAATCTCCTGCACTCGCTCATAACCAACCTTTGCTAACCACCGTTTGAACGGCTCGGCTTTTGGTGAAGGGATAGATTGGATTATGCGAAATATTCCTTCGGTATTGACGCAATCTGTTTCATATTTTTTACCATCAAACGCTTCTAATTTGAGTCCGTGACAAAATGTCACGACCTCACTTCCTTCCTCTTGAAGTCTTTGCTTCAGTTTTCTCCAGTACGCCCCAGCATCAACGCTATCTGTTAACACTCCACATACATCCACAACAGAAAACCACCATTCATTGTTGTATATGATTTTTCGAATTTTTTTGCTTTTAAAAACCGCTATTTTTGTATTCATTGTTCTATTACTGACGCTCCTTCTGGTATTTTCCATTCAAAAATATTTTTACTTATTTCAATATTTGGCTGTAAATTACTTAAAGTTAAAGTAGTTTTATTTTCAAAAAAATCTTGTATTATTATTTTAGTAAGCATAAATGAATTTTTATCAACTGACATTTTTATTTTAGCAAAAAAAGAATTTGTTGATTTTAACGGAACCATCTCTAAATTAAAGTTTTTTTTATCTTTTTTATCTTTAAAAAATATTTTGTAATTTTTTTTAATTTTATCAAAATTGGGGAAAAAAAATTGTTCTTTAAAAAGACTTTTTTCTTCATCAGAAATTATTTTTTTTAACACTTGATTAGTTTCTTCTATATATAAATAACAAGTTTTTCCATTTAAAAAAACAATTTCTTTACTAGGAATAGAATAATCAATTTTTATCAAATCTGGACTTTGAAAATAAATGATACCTTTTGTTTCTTCTGTTTCTTTTGTCATATTGGAATAAATAGTTTGTGTAATTTCTGCTTGAAAATTTTTAACTTCTTCCATTTTTTTTTCTATTTGTTTTAACAAATTTTCAATTTTTTTATTATCAGAATTAGAAACAGAAAAAGATAATTTTAAAAAGCAAGTTAAAAAAAGAAAAGTAATTAAAATATTTTTTATCATTGTTTTTTTCTCCTTTTTTTGAATCAAAAAAACTACTATTTAGTTAATAAATAATTTAATACAATTTAAAAAATATCATCAATAAGAATTCTTATTCATATCTTAATGTTTGTGCAGGATTTATTTTAGCTGCATTCATAGATGGATAAATAGTAGATAAAAAAGTAAGAATAATTGATGAAATTATAATTAAAGTAATTTGGGAAAAATCCATTTTAACGGGTAAATAAGTAATATAATATACTTCTCCACCACCAGGAATATTTATTTTTAAAACTTTTATTAAAAAACATCCTACTATTCCTAAAACACTTCCAATAAAAGTACCAATAAAACCAATAATTATTCCTTCTATCATAAAAATAGACATAATGCTTTTATTCGTAGATCCTAATGATTTTAAAATTCCAATATCTTTTGTTTTTTCCATAACCACCATAATTAAAGTACTAACTATATTAAATACTGCCACTAAAACAATTAATGCTAAAATAATAAACATTACAATTTTTTCTATTTTCAAAGCTTTAAATAAATTTATATTCATTACTGACCAATCTCTTGTTAAATATTTATAATCCAATTTTTTACAAATAAAATTCGCCATAGAAGGAGCAGAAAAAATGTCATTTATTTTAACACTTAAACCAGTAACTACATCTGGCATATTATAAAGATTTTGGCAAGAATTAATAGAAACATAAACTAAATTAGAATCATATTCATAATAACCTGTTTTAAAAATACCAGTAATTTCAAATTCTTTCATTCGAGGAACTTTACCAATAGAAGTTTGAATAAAAACTGGAGAAATTACTGTAATTTTATCTCCAATTTTCACTTCTAATTCATTAGCCAATTCAGTTCCAATAAGTAAAGATGGAAATTCTTTTTCTGTATTTAATTTAGAAGTACCAATTTTTATTTCAGAAAAAATATTAGATACTTCTTTTTCAAATACAGGATCAATTCCCTGAATTAAAGCACCTTTAACATTAGTTTTTGTTTTTAACATTACTTGAGCAGAAATAAAAGGAGCACAACCTTTAACATTTTTTATTTCTTTAATTTTTTGTCGCAAATTTTTGTAATCAGAAATTCCTTTATTATCCCATGAAGAGATAACAACATGAGCACGAGACCCTATCATTTTTTCTCGTAAATCATTTTCAAACCCATTCATTACAGATAAAACAATAA
Organism: bacterium; assembly: GCA_043817485.1. Lineage (GTDB taxonomy): Bacteria > JBDRGX01 > JBDRGX01 > JBDRGX01 > JBDRGX01 > JBDRGX01. The sequence goes on along the minus strand of JBDRGX010000068.1, from coordinate 796 downwards.
TTAAAGACATAACACCTATGCTAATCCCAGCCATAGAAAGAAAAGCAATAATAGAAATAAAAGCTTTTTTATGTTTTGCTTTTAAATATCTATAACCAATAAATCCTTCGTAAAACAAAAAAACCTCCTTATTTATTTGAATTTTTGTTTTTAATTGTCCTGACTAAATGTATTTACAAATCAATTGTCATGGCTTCAAGATTTGGTTATAAATTGAAATGTCAAAACCTTCTCTTTTTTTGTTTTGTTTATAAAATCATTTCCTAAAATTAATTTTTCTATTTCCAATTTCTCTTTTTTGCCATATTTTTTTTATTTTATTACTTTCCACCTTTGTTGTCAAATTTTTTTTTGAATTTTGTGATAAATTCTAAATTCTTGCTTTTAATATAATTATGTTCCTTAAAAGTAAAAAAAAATGTTATTTTCTCTCCTTTTCTTCCCCTTCTAAAGAAAATACGAAATCCGAATATCAAAATCAGAAACAAATTCAATTTTCAATTTAAAACAAATATCGAAATTCGAAACAATAAAAGAAAATTAAATTGAAAATGGAAAATTGAAAAATGATTGGAAAACAAGTCTATACTACCCAAAATCAATAATTTCCCATTTTCCATTTATTCTGATGTCCCATTTGGTAAGGGTGAACGGCGAGACTGTGTCGCAATAGAAATTTGGCATGAGAAGTATGCAATGTTGTGCCAATATTAGCAATAAATACTATATATGGGATAGTTTTGCCATTAATTATCAATTGTATATATAAAGACTTAAATTAGTTGATATAAAGACT
>JBDRGX010000067.1:0-13830 GCA_043817485.1 bacterium | reverse complement strand
GGGCAATTCATGAGACTGTGTCACAATTGGTAAAAAAATTACTTTTTGAAAATTTCATAAGCAAAATTTAAAATAAAACATAAAATTATTCTATTGTCATTCCTGTGAATACAGGAATCTACTCTTTCTCTATCAGAAAATGCCGTTTTTTATATCATTTTTATTTTTTTTAGCAATTTATTTCTCATTAATATTTCAATAAAGCAAAATTATATAATTGTGACACAGTCTGATGAATTGCCCTTACAAAATTATTTTTATTTCAGCATCAACATTTTTTTACAATTTTGTGTTTTATTATTTACAATTGTTTCATAAAAATACATTCCCGAGCTGACTTCTTTTCCTAAATTATCTCTTCCATCCCAATATATTGAATTATTTGCATTACTGCTAATTACTTCTCTAACAACTTGTCCAAGTATGTTATATATCTTTATTTTAACATTTTGGGATTTGTTGTTTGTTATTTCTAATGGGATATAACATTCGGGATTGAATGGATTTGGATAGGATAATTTTTTATTGTTTGATGAATTTATCAAAAGTCCATTAATATTCGTAGTTTCATCATCTCCAAGAATACTTATACTTCCACCCAAACTATTAGCCACATAGACCCTATTACCTAATACACATAATGCTATTGGTTCATCTCCTACACTTATATTTGTGACAGAATTATTATTTGCTGTATCTATTATCGAAATACTATTACTATTAGCCACATATACCTTAGTCCCTAATACACATAATGCTGTTGGATAATTTCCAACACTTATATTTGTCACTTTATTATTATTTACTGTATCTATTATCGAAATACTATTACTATTAACCACATATACTTTGTTTCCTAATACACATAATGCTATTGGAGCATTTCCAACATTTATATTTATCACTGAATTATTATTTGCTGTATCTATTATTGAAACACTATTACTACCACTATTAACCACATATACCCTGTTTTCTAAAACACATAAGGCACTTGGAGAATCTCCTACTTTTATATTTGTGACAGAATTATTATTTGCTGTATCTATTATCGAAACACTATCACTTTTACTATTAGCCACATATACTTTATTTCCTAATACACATAAGGCATTTGGTCTTAATCCATTTACTTTATTTCCTCCAGAAATAAGATTTATAGTATCAACCACTTTCATTTCTCCATAACTTATATTCATTATTGCACATAACAAAATAAAATAACTTAAAAAACTTTTTTTAAACATTTTTGCTCCTTTTTTAAAAAAAAATTCGAAACAATTAAAATTTCAAATTGTAAATTGAAAATTGAATTGCCAAAATCAATAATTTTTCATTTCCCATTTTCAATTTATTCTGATGTTATTCTGCTTCAAACAGGAACACAAGCCATTTGTTCCTACTCTTTTTAAAAATTTTTATTGTAAATATTCATGTATTGCTTTACTTGCTTTTTTCCCAGCTCCCATAGCTGAAATAACTGTAGCAGCACCAGTTACAATATCTCCACCAGCATAAACTCCTTTTAAAGAAGTTTTTCCATTTTCATCAGCTACAATATTTCCCCATTTATTTAATTCTAATCCTGTTGTTGCTTTTAAAAGAAGTGGATTTGGTCCTTGTCCTAAAGCTGGAATTACTGTATCCATTTCCATTATAAATTCACTTCCTTTTATAGGAATAGGTTTTCTTCTACCTGAAGAATCTGGTTCTCCTAATTCCATTTTAATACATTCCATAGCACAAACTAATCCTTTTTCATTACCTATTATTTTCATTGGATTAGTTAATAAATCAAAAATAATTCCTTCTTCCTCTGCATGTTCTATTTCTTCAATTCTTGCTGGCATTTCTTGTTTAGATCTACGATAAACAATATGTACTTCAGATGCTCCTAATCGTAAAGCACATCTTGCAGCATCCATAGCCACATTTCCAGCTCCTACAACAGCAACTTTTTTACCTACTTTAATAGGAGTTGCATATTCTGGAAATTTATAAGCACACATTAAATTTGTTCTTGTTAAAAATTCATTGGCAGAATAAATACCATTTAGATTTTCTCCAGAAATTCCTAAAAAATAAGGAAGTCCAGCACCAGTTCCAATAAATACAGCCACATATCCTTGATTAAATAAATCTGAAATTTTTCCTGTTAAACCAATTACCATATTTACTTTAATTTCAACACCTAATTTTTTAATATAATCTATTTCTTTATCAACAATACTTTTAGGTAATCTAAATTCTGGAATCCCATATCTTAAAACTCCTCCAGTAGCATGAAGTCCTTCAAATATGGTTACAGAATAACCCATTTTAGATAAATCTGCAGCACAAGTTAATCCCGAGGGTCCTGATCCTATAACAGCAATTTTTTTATTATTAGATTTTATTTCTGAAAAAGAAATTTCTTTTTCAATTTCCTCTTCTTCAAAATCAGCCACAAATCTTTCTAATCTACCAATAGCAACAGGTGCTCCTTTTTTTCCAAGAAGACAAAGTATTTCACATTGAGATTCTTGAGGACATACTCGTCCACAAACAGCTGGTAAATTATTTTTTTCTTTTATTTTAAGAATTGCTCCTTTAAAATCTTCTTTTGCAATAAGCCCAATAAAATTTGGAATATCTATTTCTACAGGACAACCTTCTATACATTTTGGTTTTTTGCATTGAATACATTTTTTTGCTTCTTTAACTGCTTGTTCTTTTGTATACCCTAAAGCAACTTCATTAAAATTTTTTATTCTTTCTTTTGCAGATTGAGTAGGCATTATTTCTCTTAAATTTGACATTTGCATTTGCATTCACATCTCCCTTCATATTTTTCAAAAGCAATTTTTTCTTCTTCTAAAAATCTTCCTTGACGCATTTGAAGTTCATCAAAATCTACTAAATGCCCATCAAATGTAGGCCCATCACTACAAGTAAATTTTGTTTTTCCACCAACTGAAACACGACAAGATCCACACATTCCTGTTCCATCTACCATAATAGAATTCAAGCTAACTAATGTTTTAATTTGATATAATTCTGTGACTTTTGATGAAGCTTTCATCATAGGAATAGGACCAATTGCAACAACTAAATCTGGTTTTGCTTCATTGTCTAAAAGTCTTTTTAAAACTTGTGTTACAAATCCTTTTTCTCCATAAGTTCCATCATCTGTACAAACATATAATTCATTACTTATATTTTTTACTTCTTGCTCTAATATAACTAAATTTTTTGATCTTGCTCCAATAATAGAAATAACTTCTACGCCTTTTTCTTTCAAAAACTTAATTTTAGGATAAATTGGAGCTACTCCTAAACCTCCACCCACGCAAATTACTTTTTTAATTTTATTTAATTCTATTTCTTGTTCAAAAGGTACTCCTAAAGGGCCTACAAAATCTAATAAACTTTCTCCTTGTTCCATTTTTCCTAATTCATAAGTAGTTCTTCCTACTTCTTGAAAAATAATATCTATTGTTCCTTTTTCAAAAAAAAAATCATAAATAGTTAATGGAATTCTTTCTCCTTTTTCATTTATTCGCAAAATAATAAATTGTCCAGCCTTGCAATAAGTAGCAACTTCTGGAGCCTTAATTGTAAATTGTTTTATATCTCTTGCCAATATTTTTTTTTCTAATATTTTATACAATATTTTCCTCCATATAATTTAAAAAATGTTTAAACTTTTACAAAATAAATAATTTTAAATATCGTTTAACGCATTTATAATCATACTATAATCAATATTTTTGCAAAAAACTATTAAAATAGGTTTTATAAAATAGGTATTTGTTTCCTTTTTTCCTTATGGACATCCCTTAATTATTCTTGCTCACTTTTTTTTATTTTTTCTTCATTATAAACAAATATTTAAATCCTCTTAAATAAAAATTAAATTGTCTTGGAGAAATTCAAAAGTTATGCTATCTAATTTTATACGCAGTTAAATATATTTTTTCTAATTTTAATCAACAACTTTCATATTGTCTTAGGAAAGTAAAGGCACTTATTTTTTCTGCAATTAGGATGATTTTTGTTAGAATGGAAGCAAGAAATCCTTTCTCTGTGTATTGGTAAATGAATATTGAGGTACTCTTTCGCCGAATTGTAACCTACCCCAAGAGCAGTTCTAACAAAACTTTTACAACACATTGGACCCACATCATTGGCAATAGTATCAATTGTTCGTGCCACAATGTGCATGGTAATAGCAGATTCCCTATCCTTAGAACATGCTGCACCCAAAATAACACTGAAGGCAGCACCGATTCCTATAGGCACACCACAAACACCAGTAAGGGCACAGTATGGAGGCATGGATTGTTTTTGTGTCCGATTCATAGCTTCAATTATTTTTTCGTTAGATATATCTAATGTGCTGTCATTCTTCAATGCCGTTAAAAGTGATGCAGTAGCAATGAGCCCATGTTCACAACCCAAGAATGGTATCTTTGGATGTGCCATAAGCAGCTCGGCTATTGATAAAGGATCTTTCTCGTCCGTGGTAAGAGATATATCTCTTATTAGATCAAATGCTCCTTTTCCATGACATTCGTTACAGACATAATGTCCATTAGGACAGCGAACATATCCAGTCTCCTCTTTTCCACAGTAATTACAAACAACACTAATTGCAATTTCTAAGTATTCCAAAAACACACCACAAACCATGCAGTTCTCTGCTTTTTTCTCTTCTTCTTTAGGCTTACAGCTACAACAGCATTCTTTATCCATCATAACATCCTCCCCTTTATATATAAACATTGTTTAAATATACATCCATCTGTCTAACGATAAAAATTAACCTTTATATTAAATCATTATAATTTCTTGACAAAAAGAATAAAATATAGATAATTTGACAACATGTCAAGTTTTAAATTAGGAGAAATAAATGCCATTAAATAAATTTAAAGCAATTTTTTTTGATTTTGGGAATACTTTAATACCTTTAGGACAAAAAGAATTAGATTATATAGATCAAGAAACATTTTCTTTTTTAGAAAAACATTTGGGAAAAATTGATTTTGAAAAATTTAAACAAACTCGTGATAAAACAAAAGAAAGACCTTATCAAGATATACCTCCTACTTTTATTGAAAATTCAATACAAGAAGTTATTCAAGATATGCTTTTTCCTTTTACTGATTCCCTTGATCTTTTAAATCCTTTACTTGATATTCGTAGAAAATCATTTATAAAATGTGGCAAAATGCCAAAATATTTACCAAACTTATTAAAAACTTTATCAAATCATTTTCAATTAAGTATTGTTTCTAATTATCCCGATTCTTATCCAATAATTTCTATTCTTGAAAAATTTAACTTAACAAAATATTTTAATTCAATTATTGTATCTGGTGATATTGGTTATGTTAAACCATCTTCAATTATTTTTGAAAAAGCTTTAAATGAAATAAATTGCAAACCTGATGAAGTACTATTTGTAGGAGATAATTGGTATATGGATATAATAGGTGCTTCTAAAATAGGTATGGCTACAGCGTATACTAAAGAATGGGTAGATAAAAAAACATTTGATGAAGGATTAAAACATTGCAATCCAGTTTTTATTTTAAATAATTTACAAGATCTTATTGGCTTTTGTATAAAACAATAAATTTATTTAAAATTTTAAATTTGTTTCGGATTTCGTATTTCTGTTATTCGAATTTGTTTCGGATTTCGATATTCGAATTTCGGATTTTCTTCTATCATATCCTTTCGCTTGTAAATTGGGATAAAGGAATATACTTTTGTTTTTAACAATTACTCTTAATCCAATTTTAGATAAAACTATTGTTGTAAATTCTGCAAATTTAGGCAATATTCTTAGAATAAAAGAAACTTCTGAAATAGTCGGAGGAAAGGGAAATAATGTAGCAAGAACAATAAAAAAATTGGGCTATCCAGTAGTAGCTTCTGGATTTATTGGTGGCTATATCGGAAAAAGAATAAAAGATTTAATGAAACAAGAAGGAATTAAAACAAATTTTGTTTTTGTTAAAGAACTTACTCGACTTGGAATTACTTTAAGAGAATTACAATCTGGTAGATACACTCATTATTTAGATCCTAATACAAAAATTTCTAAAATAGAAATAAAAAATTTAATAATAAAAATTAGCAAAAGTATTAAAAAATATAAAGTATTAATTTTAAGTGGTAGTTCTCCTTGTAAATTATCTGATAATATATATAAAAAATTGCTTAAAATTGCTCATAAAAATAATCTTTTAACTATTCTTGATTCTTATGGAAAAACCTTTAAATTAGCTATATCTGAAAAACCTTTTATGATAAAACTTAATTTAGAAGAATTAGAAATTTATTTAAAAAAAGAAATTAAAAATAAAAAAGAAATAATTTTATCTATTAAAAATTTTTCAAATAAAGGAATTAAATTAGTAGTTATTACTTTAGGGGAAAAAGGTGCTTTTATCGGGTTTAATGACAAGATATGGCAAATTACTCCTCCAAAAGTAAAAGAAGTAAATGCTATTGGCTCTGGAGATGCTTTGGTAGGAGGAATGGCAATTGGAATTTATGAAAATTTCCCAATTGAAAAAATAATTAGATTAGGAATATCTTGTAGCATAGCAAATGTTAAAGTTTGGGAACCAATAGGTTTTTCTTATGAAGATGTAGAAAAAATACTCCCAACAATTAAAATAAAATTAGTGAAATAGAAAAAGTGTTACTTTATTTTCCTTTTTTAAAATTTTTTTTAATAAACTTGACTTAACTTTTTTAATTATTTATATTTTTTTATAATTTACAATACTCCATAAAATACGAAATTCTGCAAATATTAAATTAAAAAATTGATCTCTTAAAAAAGAAAAATATTAAAGTTATGCAAAATTCAAATTTTATAAAAGTCTAAAAAAATTATTAAAATAAAAATATGGAAAAACAAAAATTATCTAATGAAATATATTTCAAAATGGTAGAAAACGCTAATGAAGCAATTATAGTAATTCAAGATGGAAAAATTAAATTTTTTAATCCTAAAATTCTTGAATATACTGGTTATTCACAAAAAGAATTAGAAAATAAACCATTTATAGACTTTATTCATTTTGATGATAAAAAAATATTAATGGAACGGCATTTAAGAAGATTACAAGGGGAAGAATTTACCCATATTTATCCATTTAGACTTATTGCTAAAAATAATGAAGTAAGGTGGGTTCAAGTAAATGCAATAATATTTGAATGGGAAGAAAAACCTGCTACTTTAAATTTTATAACCGATATTTCTGAACAAAAAAAAGTAGAACAACAATTAGAAAAATATTATCTAAATTTAGAAAATTTAGTTAAAGAACGCACTTCTTCTTTCTATCAAATTTCTGAAAAATTAAAAAAACTTTTAGATAATATTGTACAGGCTTTTGTTTTAACTGTTGAAACAAGAGATTCCTATACTTCTGGACATCAACAAAGAGTGGCTTTATTATCTTGTGCCATTGCTAAGAAAATGAATTTATCAAATGATCAAATAGATGCTATTAGAATTTCTTCTTTAATCCATGACTTTGGGAAAATTTATATTCCTATAAAAATTCTTAATAAACCTAAAAAATTAAATAAAAATGAATTTAAAATAATGAAAACTCATCCACAAATAGGATATAATATATTAAAAGAAATAGAATTCCCTTGGCCAATAGCACAAATTGTTTGGCAACACCATGAAAAATTAGATGGTTCTGGTTATCCAAATAACCTTTTAAGTCAAAATATTCTTTTAGAAGCAAAAGTTTTAACTGTATCTGATGTAATAGAAGCAATGACTTCTGATAGACCTTATCGATTAGCCATGAGCATAGAGGAAACATTAGAAGAAATTACTGAAAAGAAAAATATTTTATATGATTCTGATGTAGTAGATGCTTTTTTGAAAATTTTTAAAGAAAAAAAATGGGAAAAAATAAAAAACACACACAGATGGCTAAATTTAATGTAATATAATTTTAACCTTCATATTTCATGAAAACTAAAATATAAAAATGTAAAATCAAAACTTAAAATTATTTTATTATATTTTTTAGTTCTATTTTTAACTAATTCTGATTAACGAATTATAAAAAGGAGACAATATTAGTGAAAAATATTTTAACTATTTTTAAAAAAGAATTTAAGTCCTATTTTAATTCACCAATGGGATATATTTTTATTATAGTTTATTTATCTCTTACTAACTGGTTATTTTTTCAAAGTTTTTTTCTGGTAGGACAAGCAGATATGCGAAGCTATTTTGAAATTTTACCTTGGGCATTTTTATTTTTTGTTCCAGCAATTACTATGCGTCTTTGGGCAGAAGAAAAAAAAACAGGCACTATTGAAATTTTATTTACCCTACCTGTAAAAATATCTGAATTAGTAATAGGAAAATTTTTAGCAAGTTTTGCTTTTTTGGGTATGACAATTTTACTTTCATTTACCTTGCCTATAACTATTAAACTATTAGGAAAACCTGATATTGGCTCTATTGTTTGTAGTTATATTGGAACTTTATTTTTAGGTGCATCTTATTTAGCATTAGGAAGTTTTATTTCTGCTTTTACAAAAAATCAAATTGTTGCTTTTATTCTTTCAGTAACTATTTCTTTTTTCTTATTAATTGTTGGAGAAAGTATGGTATTATTTTCCATTCCTAAATTTCTTGTACCTATATTTAGTTATATTAGTTTATCTTCTCATTTTGAAAGTATTAGTAGAGGAGTAATTGATTCACGAGATATTATTTATTATTTATCTATTATTAGTTTATTTTTAATATTGAATATAAACTTTTTAGAATCAAAAAAAGTAAAATAAAAGACATTTTCTATTAGAGACATTCTGTCAAAAACATTCTATGTCAAAGACATTCTATGTCAGAGGAGATAAAAATGTTCACTAAAAAAATAAAATATGGTGCAAATTATTTATTAATTACCATAATAACTTTAGCAATTTTAATGGTAATTAATTTTCTTTCTACAAAAAGATTTATACGATTAGATTTTACTCAAAATAAACTTTACACTATATCTAAATCTACTAAAAAACAATTAAAAAAATTAGATGATTTAGTTAATATTAAAGTTTATTTTTCTAAAAAACTTCCTCCTTATTTACTTCCTTTACAACAACAAGTAAAAGATATATTATCTGAATATAGAGCATATTCTAAACAAAAAATTCAAGTTGAATTTATAGATCCATCAGAAAATAAAGAATTACAACAAAATCTTCAAAAAATGGGAATTCCACAAGTTCAATTAAATATTAGAGAAAAAGATAAAATTCAAGTAATGAATGCTTATTTAGGGATAGGAATCTTTTTTGAAGATAAAAAAGAAGTAATTCCAATGATTCAAGATACTTCATCTTTTGAATATGATCTTACTCGTGCCCTTATTAAAATAACTGGAGATGGAGAAAAAAAAATAGCTTTTCTTTCTGGACACGAAGAACATAATATCAATCAAGAATATCTAATTCTTAAAAAAGAATTAGAAGGTCAATATCAAGTTTCTACAGCAGATACAAGTAAAGGAGAGCCAATTCCAAATGATATTGATACTTTAATAGTAGCTGGCCCTAAAAATTTACAAGATAAAGATAAATTAGAAATTGATCAATTTTTAATGAAAAAAGGGAAAGTAATTTTTTTAATTGATAGCATCGAATATCCTCAACAATTTCTTTTTGTTACATCAAGAAATCATAATTTAGATGATTTATTAAATCATTATGGAATAATTTTAAATAAAAATTTAATTTTAGATAGAGTAAATGAAGTAGCTTCTTTTAGTTCTGGTTATTTTTCTTATTCTATTCCCTATCCTTTTTGGCCTAAAATATTATCAGAAAATATAGATAAAACTTGTCCTATAATAAATAAATTAGAAGGAATTTCTTTTCCATGGATAAGTTCAATTGAAATAATAAAAGAAAAATGTAAAGATAAAAAAGTGATAGAATTATTTAAAACTACAAAAATGGCTTGGGAACAAGAATCACAACAAATGGGTAATTATATGAATGGATATAATCTTGATCCTCAAATGCTTTTATTAGGACAACCTCCCAAAAAAGGAAAACAGTATGTTTTAGGTGCTTATCTTTGCGGTAAATTTACAAGCTTTTATGCAAATAAACCTCTTCCTATAGAAAAAGGTAAAAACAGAGAAATTATTAAAGAAAGTTCAGATAAATCTCAAATTATTGTTGTAGGTGATTCAAATTTCTTAACTCAATCTCATTTATCTCAAGTTAATTTAACTTTTGCTTTAAATGCTATTGATTTTCTTAGTTTAGGTGAAGACTTAATTGAAATTCGTTCTCGTGAAACAACAGATAGACCATTAAAAGAAGTTTCCGAACAAATAAAAAATATTTGTAAATATGCAAATATAATTGGCATTCCATGTATTTTAATATTTATTGGATTTGTTCGCTTTTTTTTAAAAAATAAAGAAAAAAAAATGTATGATAATTTAATAGCATCCAAATAAAGGAATATTAAAATGAAACTAAAAATTATTTATACTTTACTAATTAGTTTAGGAATTTTAATAGTAATTGTTCTTTTATTAGAAGGACCTTTACAAAAACAATATAAAAATAGAATAAAAATAGAAAAATCTTTTGCAAATTTTAATAAAAATGAAATTGCTAAAATTGAAATTTATCAAAACGATGAAAAAAAAATAATATTAGTTAAAAAAGAAAAAAAATGGCAAATTCTTTCTTATAAAAATTTCCCAGCATCAGAGGAAAAAATTAATCAATTGTTATTAAAAGTAGAAAATTTTAAAAATAGTGAAATTATTTCTTTTAATCCTAAAAAACAATTACTTTTTGAAGTAGATAAACAAAATTCTAATTGTATTGCTTTTTGGAATATCAAAAATAATTTAATAACATCTTTTTATATAGGGAAAATGGATCCAATTTATAATAAAACTTATATTAGAAGCGATAATTCAAATGAAATTCTTTTAGCTAAAGATTATATTGAAAAAGCTTCTATAGAAAACAAAGATTGGTTAGAAAAAAAATTATTTAAATTCAAATCATGTGATATTGTAAAACTTAAATTAAAAACCTCTAAAAGCGAAATAGAAATAATAAAAAATAACGAAATTTGGGAAATTATTAAACCTTATAAATTACCGGGGTTAAAAAATGTTATTGAAAATATTTGTAATTCTTTGGAATATTTAGAAGTAAATGATTATGTTGAAAAAAATTCTTTAGATTTAGAAAAATATGGACTAAATAAACCTTTTTTTAGTATTTCTGTTGATTTTAGTAATGGGGAAAAAGAAGTTTTATTAGTAGGAAAATTAGAAAAAACAGATTATTATGTTAAAAAATATGATAGCGAAGATATTTACAAATGTTCAAAAATGTCTATTGATGAAATGCAAAAAAAATTAGATGATTTGATTGAAAAAAGATAAAATGGCATATTCCAAACAGATAAAAATTTTGCTTAAAATAATTTTGTAATTAAAAAATTTTATACTCTAATTTCTACTTTCAAATCTTTTTTTAATTTTTCAATAATTTTTTCTTGTAATTTATTCACTTCTTGATCTTCTAAAGTTTTATTTTCATCTTGATAAACAATTGAAAATGATACATTAACTTTTTCTTTTGAAATTTGCTCACCACAATAAACATCAAAAACATTAACTTCTTTTATTAAACTATTGCCATTCTTTTTAATTAAATCAATTACAGATTGAGAAACAATATTTTTATCTAAAATAAGAGATAAATCACGGGTAATACAAGGATATTTAGAAAGAGGTTTAAAAACTGAAACTAAATTTGCAAAAGTGCAAAGTTTATCAAAAAATAATTCAAAATAATAAATTTCTTGTTTTAATCCATAATTATTTATTACATCTAAATGAACTTTTCCGATAAAACCTATTTTTTCTATACCAACCATGATTTTAGTATTTTGATAAGGATGAAATGATGGATGCTCATCAGCTACAAAATGAACATTTTCAATTTTTAAAATTTCTAATAATTCAGAAACAATTCCTTTTAAATAATAAAAATCTACTTTCTCTTCTTTTTTATTCCAATTTTTTTCTTTTTTTACCCCAGTAATTGCTCCAGATAATACTTTTATTTCCTGAGGCAATTTTTCATTTTCAGAAGGAAAATATAAAAATCCTATTTCAAAAAATTTTACATTATTATTTCCTTTATTAGCATTAAATAAAATTGTATTTAAAAAAGTAGGTAAAAAACAAGTCCTCATAATTGAAAAATTTTTAGAAATAGGATTTTTTATAGAAATAACTTTTCTATAAAAACTATCTTGAGGTAAATTTATTTTATCAAAATCATTAACATCTGCAAAACTATAAGAAATAATTTCCCATAAACCACAAGAAATAAGATAGTTTTTTATTTTTTTTTCAATAACTAAATCCTGATTTTTTTCTAATTTTATTTTTGTTTGAGGATAACTTATAGGAATTTTGTCATAACCAATAATTCTTATTATTTCTTCAATTAAATCTATTTCTCTTTGAATATCTTGTCTTGAACTGGGAATTTTAACCACAAAGTTTTCTTCACATTTTTCAACTTGAAAATTAAGAGATGTAAGAATATTTTTTATTTCTAAAAAACTAAGTTTTAATCCAGAAATTTTTTCTACTCGTTTTGTTCTTACAATAATAAAATTTTCTTTTAAAGGATGTTGAGGGCTTTTAAAATTTATTGCTTTTAAAATTTTGCCACCAGATAATTCTTTAATTAAAATAGATGCTCTATCAGAAGCAAAAGAAACCATTTGTGGATCTATTCCTCTTTCAAATCTAAAAGAAGATTCTGTACTAATGCCTAATTCTTTTGCTGTTTTTCTAATATTATGCGGAGCAAAATATGCACTTTCTAATAAAATATTTTGTGTAGATAAACTTATTCCTGAATTAACACCACCAATTATTCCAGCTAAGGCAATTGGCTTTGTAGCATCAGCAATTACTAACATTTGAGAATTAAGTTCATATTCTTTATTATTCAAAGCTTCAAATTTTTCTCCAAAAATAGCTTTTCTTACTATTATTTTTTGGTCTATTTTATCCAAATCAAATGCATGTAAAGGTTGTCCAGTTTCCATTAAAACAAAATTCGTTATATCTACTATATTGTTAATAGAAGGTAATCCCATACTTTCTATTTTTTTTCTTAACCAATCTGGAGATGGTTTTATTTTTACATTTTTAATAATACGAGCCATATATTTAAAACAAAGTTCTGGAGATTTAATTTCAAAATTAATTAAATTTGATATTTCTGTATCTTCTTCAATTTTTATTTCAGGAATTTTAATAGTATTTTTTAAAAAAATTGAAATTTCTCTTGCTAATCCAATATAACCAAGACAATCTGCTCTATTAGATAGCACATTAACTTCTAATACCTTATCATCATTTATTTGCTCTATTCCTTCTAATTCAAATCCTGCCATAGTAAGTTTAGAGCCTATTTCTTCAGCACTTATATTTACATCAAGATAATCTTTAAGCCAATTATAAGAAATTTTCATTTGATATCTCCTATTTATTTCAAACTATATATTTAATTTAATTTTTTCATTTAAAATAATTAAAAAAAACATTTATTATCATTTGTAAATCTGTGTAATGGCGAACAGCCGAGACTGTGTCGCAATAGAAATTTGGCATGAGAAGTATACAATGTTGTGCCAATATTAGCAATAAATACTATATATGGGATAGTTTTGCCATTAATTATCAATTGTATATATAAAGACTTAAATTAGTTGATATAAAGACT
>JBDRGX010000066.1:0-15936 GCA_043817485.1 bacterium | reverse complement strand
GCGGAAAGCCAAATCAACCCTGCCACCAGAAACATTTTCTTCTGTGGTAACTTCATTGTCTATCGTGAGATTTCTCATATCCCAACCAAGAGATTCAAAAAGCGGCTCAATAAATTCATTGCGAGTTTGTGCCTCGTTATAGGATTTTATCTTACCAACTTCTACAACTCTTTGATATTTCTCAACTAATTTTTCAATTGAAATTTTTGCTTCTTGTTTATTCATAAAATTATTTCCTCATTTTAATTTTAAAAATATTTTTTTTAACCCTAATTAAAATTACTATTAGACTTATTGCTAAATAAGCCTAATTTTGTTATAAGTCTAAAATTTATTTTTTCATTTTAGGGTCAATAGCTTCTCTTAAAGCATCTATAAAAATATTTAAAGATAAAACTATAATAAACATAAACAAAGAAGCTGCAGCTAATTGCCACCAAATTCCTCGAGCAAGCTCTTGTTTAGCATCACTAATCATTATTCCCCAACTTGGTAAATTTTGAACTCCTAACCCTAAATAACTAATAATTACTTCTGATTTAATTGCATAAACAAATTCAAGAGAAAATTCAATTAAAATTAAATGAAATACATTAGGAAGTATATGAATAAAAATTTGACGCCAACTACTTGCACCTAATGCTTGTGCAGCTAAAACATATTCTCTTTTTTTATGCTTCATTACTTCGGCTCTTATTAAACGACAAATTCCGACCCAACTTGTAAGACCTATGGCTAAATATACTGTATATATTCCTTTTAATTGTATTCCAAAAATTACTTTATCTTTTAATACTAAACTAAAAGCCAAAATTAAAAGCAAGCCGGGAATAGAAGCTATTGTTGAATAAAGCCAAACTATAAATTCATCTACTTTTTTTCCAAAAAATCCAGCAATAGCACCTAAAATTACACCAATTGGAATTGCTATTAAAGAAGCAATTAAGCCCACAGACATAGAAATTTTAATAGCATAAATTGCTCTAATAAAAACATCTCTGCCAAAAATATCTGTTCCAAATAAATGTTTAAAAGATGGGTTTTCATAAGATAAACCTACTTCTTTATCATAGTTAAAAGCAACTATTTTACATTGAATTAAAAAAGCTAAAATTATATAAATTACAATTATCCAAAAAGCAGTTAAAGCTAATTTATCTTTTTTAATTTTTCTTATTGCTTCATAATAAATATTTTTGTTTATTTCTTTTAACAAAACATTATTTTCCTATTTCTACTAACTTGCCTTCAAAATAATAACAGGCGGTAAGAAGGAGATGACAAAACCAACATAGTTAGCGTTTGAATGTGACTTGTGGTATGAAAATTATTTTAATCTTACTCTTGGATCAACTAATGCATAACAAATATCTGAAATTAAATTACCTATAATAAATAAAACAGAACCCATAAAAGTTAAAGCATTGATAATTGGCCAATCAGAATTAGCAATAGCATTAATTCCTACATTTCCTAAACCAGGTATTCCAAAAAAATTTTCTAAAAGTAAAGATCCCGTATATAAAAAAGGAATAGCAATTATAACTTTAGTAATAATAGGAATCATAGCATTTTTCAAAACATGTTTAAATAAAATTTTATTTCTGCTTAATCCTTTTGCATAAGCTGTTTTTATATATTCTTGACGAATTTCATCTAAAATAACATTTCTGAAAAATCTTACATCCACTCCTAATGCAGATATTATCCAAATTAATGCTGGAAGAATAATATATTTTATACTACTTAATCCAAATTCATAACCAGAAATTTCAAACCATCCTAATTTATAAGCCATAAAATATTGACCAGCAATAATAAAAGCTAAAAAAGGAATACTCATTCCCATAATACTTAACAAAACCATTATTTTATCTATCCATGTATTATAATAAAAAGCACAAAATAAAGATATGCTAATAGCAATAAATATTCCCATAAAAAAAGCTGGGATAGACAATGATAAGGAAGGACCTATGCCTTGAGCAATTATCTCAGAAATTTTTTGTTTAGTTCTATAAGATCTGCCAAAATCAAAAGTTATTATTTGTTTGAAATGAAAAATAAATTGAGAATCAAATGTTTTTTTAAAATTTAATTTTTTGAAAGAAGTGACATCTATAAATAAAGGTTTATCATATCCTAATTCATGTTCAATTTCTTTAATTTGTTCTGCTGTAGCACTTTTTCCAGCTAACATATAAGCTGGATTTCCTCCAACTACACGAAAAAGGAAAAATGTAATTAATGCTACTCCCAAAGTAATTGGAATAACATATAAAAGCCGTTTAATAATATAATTTATCATAAATACACCTTTTGTCACTGAAATGAAAAAATAGAAAAAAAATATTAAGGCAAACAAAAAACTTATTGAAATAATAGAGCAAAAAATTGTTAATGTTTTAAAAGAAATATAATTATATTTATAAAGTTACTGACAATCAAAATTTTTTCATATTTCGGCCAAAAAATAATAAAAAAACATAAAGTTAATTTATGCTAATTCTTTGAATTTTTCTGTTATTTTTGCAATTTCTTTAAATTTTGAATTTACTGTATCTAAACTTTCTCCAAATCTATAAGTATCTTTATCTAATCTTCCTTTTGGATTTAATTCTAACAAAACATTTTTTTGATTAAAATTGGGATTTTGATGTAAATATGGCCATAATCTGAATGATCCGCCAGTAATTTCATCAATTACATAAATTTTTTCATCAATAATTCCATACTCTATTTTAATGTCAATTAACTGAATATTAAAACAAGCAAAAGATTTTTCTAAAATTTCAAAAACTTGCATATTTAATTCTTTCATTTTGGCAAATTCAGATGATTTTTTTTCTTTAATTAAATAATTAATAAATTTTTCACTTAACATTGGATCATGAAGGAAATCATCTTTATAATGAAATTGGGTGACTAAAGGAGAAAATAAATCTCCTTCTTCTATTTTTTCCCATTTTAAAATAGAACCCGTAGCAACTCTTCTTGAAACTACTTCTAAATTAATTTTTTTGCTTAATTTTTTAACTAAACAAACTTTTTCTTCTGGTGAGTCAATATAATGAGTTGGTATATTTTTTTTATTTAATAATTCATAAATATCTTTATTGATTTGCCAATCTATTAAAGATTTTCCTTGCATAATATCATGTTTTATTCCATCTCCAGCAGTAATATCATCTTTAAAAACCATAAAAACAGTTTTTTGATTTTCTGAATTTGAATAAATTATTTTTGTTTTTCCTTCATTTATTTTTTATAAATTATTATAATTTAACATTTTTATTCCTTTTTTGCAAATATGCAAAAATTATTAATGACATTGTTTTTTGTGTTTATTTTTTAATTAATTATATGAAAATTATTTACTTTTATTTTTTTTACATTTACAAAGATTTTGTGGTTCTGTTCCTTTTTTAAATACTTCCATAGTAACATTTTGACAAAAAGAATTAGCCAAAAGTCCTGTTTTTTCATCTATGGCAACTGAAATAATATTTTCAGGTATTGGAAAATCTAAAACAGGCTTGTCTTGCAAAGCTTTTTGCATAAATTCTACCCAAATAGGTGCAGCAATCATCCCTCCAGTCATACCATATCCAATAGGTTCTTTTTTATCAAATCCAATCCATACTCCAGCTGCTAATTGAGGAGTAAAGCCCAAAAACCAAGCATCTGTAAAATTATCCGTGGTACCAGTTTTTGCTGCCACAGGTCTATTTAGGGCTTTTGCTTTCCAACAAGTTCCCTCTTTTACAGCACTTTCCATTAAAGAAGTCATTAAATAAGTAGTTTCTGGCGATAAAACTATTTTTTCTTCTGGAACATATTTTTCTAAAACTTTTCCATTTCGATCTTCAATTTTTAAAATAGTAAAAGGTTGTATATAAATACCTTGATTAGCAATTGTTGCATAAGCACTCGTCATTTCTAAATTAGATACTTCATAAGTTCCTAATGCCAATGAAAGATCTTTTCCTAAAGAAGATTTTACTCCTAATCCTTGAGCATATTCAATAACTCTATCAGGCACCACTTTTTCTAATAATTTTATGGCTACTATATTTACAGAATGAGCCAATGCTTTTCTTAATCCTATATATCCATAAAATTTATCTTCTTCATAATTTGTTGGAGTCCAATCTTGACCACTTTGAGCACCTTTAAATACAACTGGTGCATCAAGAAAAATACTTGCAGGAGTAAAACCATTATCTAAAGCAGTTAAATAAACAAATACTTTGAAACTGGATCCTGGTTGTCTTTTAGCTTGAATTGCTCTATTAAATTGATTAGAAGAAGAAAATTCATAACCGCCAATCATTGTTTTTATTTGACCTGTTTTCGGCTCAATAGCAATAAAAGAACCTTGCAAATCATCTTTTTTTATAGATTTTTTTAATTGATCCAGATTATTTTTAAAAACATCTTCAGCAATTTGTTGCATTTGAAAATTAAGAGTTGTATATATTTTTAAACCACCAGAATAAATTAAATGAAAATCATATTTAGTTTCTAAATACTGTCTAATGTATTCAACAAAATGTGCTCCATATTTTAATCTTTTAGAAAATTTTGAAAAATCAAATGATGATTTTTTTATTATTTCAAAATCTTTTTTAGAAATAAAACCATTTTCTAACATTCTTTTAGCTACTAAAATTTGTCTTTTTTTTGCTTTATTTGGATATTTGAAAGGAGAATAGTTGGTAGGTGCCTTAGGTAGTCCCGCCAATAAAGCACATTCGCTAAGATTTAGATATTTAACACTTTTTCCAAAATATAATATTGAAGCGGTTTCTACGCCATAAGCTCCTTCTCCAAAATAAATTTGATTAAAATATATTTCTAATATTTCATCCTTTGAATATTTTTTTTCTATTTGTAAAGCTAATATTAATTCTTTTAATTTTCTATCAAAGGTTCTTTTATTAGTTAAAAATAATTGTTTTGCTAATTGTTGAGTAATACTACTACCGCCTTCTACTATTTTTCCAGCAAGAACATCAGTAAAAACTGCTCTTAAAATTCCTTTTGCATTTATTCCTTTATGTTTATAAAAACTTGCATCTTCAGTAGCAATAGTGGCTTGAATTAATTTTTTAGGAATTTCTTTGAGAGGAACAAGTATTCTTTTTTGAGTGCCTAAATGAGCGATTATTTCGCCTTTATCAGAAAAAATTTTAGAAGACAAATCTGGTTGATAATTTTCTAAAACACTTACATCAGGTAAGTTTTTAAAATAAATAGCAAAAGATAAAGATGTTGCAAATGCTGAAATAATAGCAAACATTGCAGTAATTAAAAACGCAAAAATAAATTTTTTATATTTGATTTTTTTATTGGAATTTTTAGATGTCAAAATTATACCTCCTAGTATAAATATGAAAAATAATTAAATCAAAAATATCGAAATTCGAAATACAAAACAAATTTGAATGACCAAAAATCTAAAATAATATATTTAAGGCATTTGATATTACAATTCATTTTGAGTTTCGATATTTGTATTTTGAATTTGGTTGTTTTCAATATTATTATTTTGTGTTGAAAAATTTTCTATAATTTCGTCATTTTCGCTATTTTCACTATTTTCATTATTTATTGGCTCTTCTAAAGACAATTCTTCTTGTTTTATTTCTGTAAAATTATTTTTAAATTTGTTTATTTCTGGTAAATGAAATAAGTCTTTTAACCCAAAATATTTTAAAAATTCTTTAGTAGTGCCATAAAGAAAAGGTGCGCCTATTACTTTTTTTCTTCCAATGACTTTTATTAAATTTTTATCACATAAAGTTTCTATTACTCCATCAACATTTACACCTCTTATTGTCTCAATTTCTAATTTAGTTAATGGTTGTTTATATGCTATAATGGCTAATGTTTCTAATGCAGATTTGGAAAGATGAGTAGAGGTTTCTATTTGATGAAAATTTTTTATCCATTCTGAATATTCTGATTTTGTGCATATTTGATACCCGCCAACTATTTCTCTAATTTGCAAACTTGATAAACGAGTATTATATTCATTTTGCAATTCATTTATAAGCATTTGTATTAATGCTCTGTCTTCAGGAATAACTTTTATAATTTGTGTAATAGAAACAGGTTTATTACTAACAAAAAGTAGAGATTCTATAATATTTTTTATTTCTTGTTTATCCATCTTGTTCCTTTTTCAAAAAAGTTTATGAAATTATTTTAATTTTTTGAACAAAATCCATTAAAAGCACATGTATTACAAAAAAAACTATTTTTAATAGCTGAAAAATTTTGAGAATTAATGCCATCAATACATTCTTTTATTTTTTCTTCTGTTTTTATTAATTTTTTTTCTGTTATTTTACTAATACCAATAATATCAGATTCTAAATAATGTAAAGAAATAATATTTGGAATTTTACCATAAATATTTTTCCAAGCTAAAGCATAAATAAAAAGTTGTAGACTTTCTTCTGTTTTTTTATTTGCTTTTTCTTGATCTTCTATTATCGAAGTTTTAAAATCTGTAATTTTTATTTCATTTTCAAAAATTTCTACTTTATCTATTCTACCAGTAATTTTTGTTTTTTCAAGCATAAAATTAAAAGTATGTTCAAAATATTGTGGAGCATAATTTATTTTTTCTTCATTTTTATAAAAATTTTCTAAAGATATTTTTGCTTGTTTTAATTTTGCTTCTTCATGTTCTCTACTTAAAAAACCTTCATTTCTCCAATTTTTTTCAAGAATTTTTAATAAATTTTCTTGAGAAATTGGTGTTTTTGATTTCTTTTTTAAATAATATTCATAAATAATTTTATGCATTACATTTCCATAAACCATTGCAGAATTATTATTCAATGGCATTTTATAAATATGAATATATTTGTATTTTAATGGACAACTATTATAATCAGAAATTTTATGATGACTTATTTCAGATATATTTTTTTTTTATTATGTTTATTTTTGGAGATTGTGGTTCTTTATATTTTTCAATAATTTCTTGAACACAATTTTTTGAATTTGTAGAAGAAACAGGTGTAATATTAAGAGATTCACAAATAAATCTACTTACTTTATTTCCTCCTCGTTTTTTACTTTTATCAGGCCCATATGTAAAATAAAGAAGTTTTGTTGCTCGAGTCATTCCAACATAAAAAAGTCTTCTTTCTTCTGAAATATGATTACTTTTTATAGGTAAATCTTTTAATAAATCAGAAGGTAATGAAATACTATTTTCTCCTTTTGCAGAACAAGGAAATTGGTCATCTATTAAATTAACCATAAATACTACTGGAAATTCTAATCCTTTTGCTTTATGAATAGTTGAAATATTAATTGCATCTATTTCAAGAATATCACTTGAATTTTCTATACGGTTATCAAAGTTAATAAGTCCATCTAAATATTCTTCAAATTGCCAAATATTTTTAGAAGTAAAAAGAGTTTCAAACCTTTTAATAATATTAAAAAAACTACCAATATTTTTCATTTTTTCTTCATTTTCTAATGTCTTTTCTTGTAATAAATTTTTTAAAAACTCTTCAATAAATTGATACATAACTTGTCCTATAGAAGATGTTTCTAAAAGCAAATTATATTCTTCTATATTTTTCACTATTTTTTTTATTTTTTCATTATCATCTGGGGAAATATCTATTTCAGGAAATTCTTTTAAATGAGAAAAAATATAAAATAAAGATTTATGTCTATTTTTAGATACTGAATTACAATTTACTAATGTAAATATTGTAATATTATAAATTGAAGAACGAGATAATGAATAAAAACTAATATTATTGTTAAAATCAGATAAAGTTTTAATAAAGGAAATTAAAAGTATAATTTCATGCTGATTAAAAAATTTTTTTTGTGTTTCAAATTGATATGGAATTCCAAGCATATTCAAACTTTGTATAAAAATTTCTGCATTTTTATGTGCTCTTACTAAAATAGCAATATCATTATATTTGTATTTTTTATTTTCAACTAAATTTTGAATTTCTTTTGCTACTGCATCAGATTCTTCATCAAGAGAATTAAATGGAAGATATTTAATTTTTTCACAAGAAGATTTTTGGGAAATAAGTTTTTTATTGATATTATTTTGATGTTCTAATCTTTCGGGATTATTATTTTTAATTAATGTATAAGCATTATCTAAAAAGGATTGTGGAGAACGATAATTAGCAGTTAAAACAATTTCTTTTGCATTTTTATATACATTTTTGAAATTTAAAATATTGCTTAAAGAAGCACCCCTAAATTTATAAATACTTTGATCATCATCTCCAACAACTGTTAATTTATGGGAAGAAGTCACAAGAAGTTTTATTAGTTCAAATTGAGCATAATTAGTATCTTGAAATTCATCAATTAAAATATATTTATATTTTTCTCGATAATTTTTTAATATTAAATAATGCTCTTTTAATATTTTACAGGAAAGATATATTTGATCTCCAAAATCTATTTTATCGTTTTCTGCCATTATTTTTTGATAATTTTGGTAAAAAAAAGCAATTTCTTTTTGCTGAATTATGTGATTTTTCAAAAAAAGTTTTTTTTCTTCATCTTTTTCTTGTTCAAATTCTTTTTCTTTTTTTTCAACATAAAGTAAATATTCTTCGGGACTAATGTTTTCGTCTTTAGCTTGACTTATTAATTTTAATAAAGAATTAATTCGTTGATAAGGATTATTTGAAGAATAATATTTTTCAAGACAAGAAATTTTAAAAAAAAATTGTTTTATGAAAAAAAATTGTTCGCTTTGATTTAAAGTTTGATATTCTGAACTTAATCCAACTTCAAAAGCATTTTCGCGTAAAATTTTATCTCCAAAAGAATGAAAAGTGCTAATAGTCATTTCAGAATAACCATAAGGAATTAAAACATCTACTCGTGTTTGCATTTCCGAAGCTGCTTTTTCTGTAAATGTAAGTCCTAAAATTTCTTCTGGTTTCGCTTGTTTAGTATTAATTAAATGAGCAATTTTATAAGTGATTGTATTTGTTTTACCAGTGCCAGCTCCTGCAATAATTAAAAAATGGCCTTCATTGTAAAATACAGCTTCTTTTTGTTCTTTATTTAATTTTTTTAAAATATTTTCATTCATATGTTATTTTTATATTTTCTTGTAAAGCGGTTATCCGTACTTCGAACTACAAAGGACAGGGACAAGCCCCTGTTTCTACAATATTACAATGTTTTGTAGAAATATTGTATTTTATTTAATTTGTTTCTTTAGGAACGGAATATTGGTAGAAACATTTGCATTTATTGAAAATTTTAAATTGAAAATTTATTTTAATATGGAAAAAATATATATAACTTAATGTATTATTGTCAATAATTAAATACAATATTTGTATGTGAATTTTAAACAAATTGATTAAAAAATAAGTTTAAATTAAAAAACAAAAATAAATAAATTAGTTAATATTTATTGACAAAAATAAACTATTTCAATAGAATTCTTTTAAAAAAAATAATTTTTTATTAATTTAAAAGGAGGCTTTGGAATGATAGATTGGAATTTAGTATTTATTTTTATTTGTCCTGTTTTAGCTTTAGGAACTGCATTTTTTTTAGCGTCTTATATATTAAAACAGGATGAAGGTACTTTAGAAATGAAAAAAATAGCAAAAGCTGTAAGAGAAGGGTCTATGGCTTTTTTGAAAAGACAATATCGCACAGTATCTATAATTTTTGGTATTGTTTTTACTATTTTAATGGTTTTGGCTTTAAATGATTATATAACTTTTTTTGTTCCATTTGCTTTTATAACTGGTGGTTTTTGGTCTGCACTTGCTGGTTTTCTTGGAATGAATATTGCAACAAAATCAAGTGTGCGAACTACTAATGCTTGTAGAACAAGTTTAAGTAAAGGTTTGAAAATTGCTTTTTCAAGTGGTGCTGTAATGGGATTATGTGTTGTTGGCTTTGCACTTATTGATTTGAATTTTTGGTTCAATCTTTTAAGTTGGTATTATCGTAATTTAGAAACTAATGCAAAAATTCAATCAATAGCAAATGTAATGTTATGTCAAGCAATGGGAGCAAGTTTTGTTGCTTTATTTGCTCGTGTAGGTGGAGGAATTTTTACAAAAGCTGCTGATGTAGGAGCAGATCTTGTAGGTAAATTAGAAGCTGGTATTCCAGAAGATGATCCGAGAAATCCAGCTGTTATTGCTGATAATGTTGGTGATAATGTTGGTGATGTTGCTGGAATGGGAGCAGATCTTTATGAATCTTATTTAGGATCAATTATTGCAGCAATAGCTTTGTCTGTAGTAACAGGACTTTCTTATAAAGGAGCAATATTTCCTTTGTTGCTTGCTGGATTTGGAATTATATCTTCTATAATTGGAACTTTTTTTGTTAAAACTTCTGAAAATGCTTCACAAGGAACATTACTTGGTGCTTTAAGAAGAGGTGTTTTTGTAAGTTCAATTTTAGTGGCTATAGGTGCATATTTTTTAATAAAAATGGTTTTAGGTATTGAATATTTAGGAATTTATATTAGTATTTTAAGTGGTCTTATTTCTGGTGTTATTATTGGTTTATCTACAGAATATTTTACTTCACATACTTATTCTCCTACTAAAAAAGTGGCTGATGCATCTAAAACAGGTCCAGCTACTTTACTTATTAGTGGTTTGGCTACTGGGATGCTTTCAACAGTTATTCCAGTATTGACAGTTGGAATAGTTATTCTTATTAGTTTTTTTTTGCTCTGGTGGAGCCACTAATTTTAATCTTGGTTTGTATGGAATATCTATAGCAGCAGTTGCAATGTTAAGTACATTAGGAATTACTTTAGCAACAGATGCTTATGGTCCAGTAGCAGATAATGCTGGTGGAAATGCTGAAATGGCTCATTTAGATCCAAGTGTTAGAGAAAAAACAGATGCTTTAGATTCATTAGGAAATACAACTGCAGCTACAGGAAAAGGTTTTGCTATTGGTTCTGCAGCTTTAACAGCATTAGCTTTAATTGCTGCTTATAAAAATCAAGTAGCTTTACTTGGTTGTACTCAATTAAATTTATCTTTGCTTAATCCTAAAATAATTTTTGGTTTATTTATTGGTGCTATGTTACCTTTTGTTTTTTCTGCTTTAACAATGCAAGCAGTAGGAAGAGCAGCACAACAAATTGTTATAGAAGTAAGAAGACAATTTAAAGAAATTGTTGGAATTATGGAAAATAAAGCAGAGCCAGATTATATAAAATGTGTAGATATTGGTACTAAATTTTCTCAAAAAGAAATGATTATTCCATCGCTTATGGCTATTATTGTTCCAGTTTTAACTGGATGTATTTTTGGCGTAGAAACTGTTATTGGTTTATTATTAGGTGCTACATGTTCTGGTTTTGTTTTGGCTATAATGATGGCTAATACTGGTGGTATTTGGGACAATGCTAAAAAATTTATAGAAGGTGGAGAACATGGTGGAAAAGGATCTTTCTCTCATAAAGCTGCTGTAATAGGAGATACTGTTGGAGATCCTTTTAAAGATACTTCTGGTCCAGCAATAAACATTTTAATTAAATTGATGTCTACAGTATCATTAGTTTTTGCTTCTTTTGTAGTTAAAAATGTATTATTTAAATAAATGGAAAATATAATAGATAGACTAATTTTGTCTATTGATCAAAAAAAAAATCCTTGTATTGTAGGTTTAGATTCAGATTTTGATAAAATACCAGATTTTTTAAAAAAAAGAAAAGGAATTTTTTTTGAGGGAATTAAAGACACAATTATAGAATTTAATAAATTGACTATAGATGCAATAAAAGATATTGTTCCAGCAGTAAAAATACAAATAGCGTTTTATGAACAATATGGAATTGAAGGATTAAAAGCTTTTAAAGAAACAATAAAATATGCTAAAGAAAATGGATTGATGGTTATAGGAGATGTAAAACGAGGGGATATAGGAAATACCGCCAAAGCATATGCTTTGGCGTATTCTTCTTCTGATTTTGAAGTAGATTTTATAACTATTAATCCATATCTTGGTAGTGATAGTATATCTCCTTTTATAGAAGTTTGCGAAAAACGAAATAAAGGAATATTTATTTTAGTTAAAACTTCTAATCCTTCTTCTGTTGAAATACAAGATCAAATTACTTCAAATGGTAAAAAAATTTATGAAAAAATAGCAGAATATATTGATAAAATTGGAAAAGATTTAAAAGGGGAAAAAAAATATTCTTGTATAGGAGCAGTAGTTGGAGCTACACATTCTGAAGATGCAAAAGCATTAAGATGTATAATGCCCAACAATTTTTTTTTTAGTGCCTGGATATGGGACACAAGGTGCTAATGCAAAAAATATAATCCCTTGTTTTAATGATGATGGATATGGAGCTTTAATTAATGCTTCCAGAAGTATAATTTTTGCTTATATGAATTCTAATTATAGTCAAAAAGAATTTTATTTAGCATCTCGAGAATCTGCTATTACAATGAGAAATGAAATTTTTTGTATTTTAAAAAAACATGGAAAATTGCCAAAAATTTGGGAAAAATAATTAAATTTTTTGTTTTTATTATTTGTTTTTTTCCAACCTATTTTTATTCATTAAATATTGAATTTAAAGAAAATAAAGTTTTTACCTCATCATATCTTCAAAATTACTTTTCTAAAGAAAATACGCTTGAATCTATTAATTTAGCAGTTAAAAAAATTCTTTTTTTATACAAAGAAAAAGGATATTTGCTTACAAATATTGATATACAAAAAAATAATGAAATAATTACTTTATTATTTAAAGAAGGCCCTTGTTTTGTTATAGAAAAAATAATAATTGAAGGAGTTTCTTTACAAGAAGAAAAAAAAATTCGTCTCTTAATAGAGAGCAAAAAAGATAATATATTTTTTGATTATCAATTAGAAAAAGATATAAAAAATATTATAGAATGGTATAAAAAACAAGGATTTTTAAATACAAAAATAACATTAGGTAATTTTTGTTTAAATAAAAGCACAGGTACAATCTCTTGCATTTTACTTATTAATAAAGGCGACCCTCCCAAAATTGGACAAATAAATATTGTTGGAAATAAAAAAACAAAAAATTCAACTATTACAAAAATAATAAAAATTAAATCTGGCGAAATTTTTAAAATTTATAAATTTAATGAATCAATTAAACTTTTAGAAAAATCTTCTATTGTTTTTTTAAAAGATCATAAAATAAATTTTGATGAAAAAAATAATTTAGTAAATTTAGATTTTTTGATTGAAGAAAAACATTTAGGATCTTTTGATGGGTTAATTGGAAATAATCAAAAAAATTTTTACGGTTCATTAAATTTAATGATTAGCAATATTTTAGGAAGAGGAGAACAAAATTCTTATTTTTTTGAAAAAAATTCTTTAAGTAAAACTTTTTTTTTAAATATTCATACTGGTTTATTTTTTCCAATCGAATTTAGTGGAAATTATTTTATTTATGAGGAACAAGAATTAAAACAAATTAAAAAAGAATTTGGATTAGGATTTGATTTGTTAGCTTATTCAAAAATAAAATTTAGATATGGAAATGAAAAAATAATTGATGAAGATATAAAAATAAAAAAAGATATTACAGGTATTACTTTATTTTATAATTCTTTAAATGATTTATTTATGGCTAATTCTGGAGTTAAAGCAGAAATTAATTTTGATATAGAAAAAAGAAAATTAGAAAAAGAAACTGATTTTAGAAAAAAAATAATAAATGAAGAAATATATTTTTTCTCTGTTCTTAATTCAACAATGATGTTTAGATTATTATTTTCTTCATATCTTATACCAAAACAAAAAAAAGTTTTTTTATCCGAATATTTTAAATTAGGTGGTGCAGTAAATTTAAGAGGTTTTAGAGAAGGACAATTTAGAGGAATTACTACAAGTGTTTTTACTGTAGAATATTTAAAAGAACCTTTTTTTATGTTTTGGGATACAGGTTATGTCTATGAACCTTTATCTTGTATTATAAGATCGGGATATGGTTGCGGGATAAAACAAAAAACTAAAATTGGAATTTTAAGTTTAGTTTTTGGGTTTGGTGAAGGAAAAGATTTTATGGAAAAACTTTCTTTAGCTAAGATACATTTTAAAATTAAACAGATTTTATAAAAAGAATTTCGAATACAAAATAACAATTAAGGATTTAAGGGTTTTTCAGCCTCTTGAACTTTTCTTTTTGTCCCCCGCTTGGGCGGGGGGGTGTCCGTTAGGACAGGGGGTGGAATTCTTTTATTTTTCTTTTCTTGACCCCTTGAATCCTCGCTTCTTCTTATTATAAATTAAAAAGTTTCTCTATATTCAAGTCCAATTCTATATTCATCTTTTTTTTCTTTTCCTAAGTTGTTAATCCATTCCCATTTAATTAAAGTGCGAGTAGTAAGTTCATATTCTATATTAATTTCTTGGCCATATTTTTGCAAAATTTCTGTTTTTTTTCCTTCTAATGAATTATCTGCAATATTTACTTTATATGAAATGTAAATATCTCCAGCATATTTTCCAAAAACAATTTGAACATCTTTATTTTGTTCTATATTAGGTTTAAATTTATTATTAGTAGTATCCATTAATGTTTTTTCTATTATTTTATCCAAAAAACCCATTTTAAATTGAAGCACATCTATATTTAAAAACGACTTAATTTGTGGTTCTATGTTAGTAATTGGTTTCCCTATTTTTTCTTCTATGAGCATAGTAAGAACATTGAAAAATTGATTAGGAGCCATTGTAATATTTATTTCTCCTAATGTAAGAAGAGCTGAAATTTTTTCTTTATTTTTTTCATAGTCTAAATCTAATTGAGGATTTGAATTTATAATTAAGTTATTACTATTAAATTGCAAAAGATTACATTCTTTTACAAAAACAAAAATAGTACAATCAAATTTTTCTATTTTTTGATCTAATTCATTTTTTTTAACAACATTTTTTACAGTAGTTTCAGCAGAAAAATTTATTAAAGATTCTATTTCTCCATCTGTATAAGGAAATTTAATTTTCCCTTTTTTAATTTTAAAAAATGTATTTAAGTATTTTAAAAAACTTCTGTTTGGAATTGCTTCTACTTCTCCAACAATTTTTATTTGTTTTTTTTGTTGTTGGATTTCTATCTCACCTTTTGCTTCACACATAAATTCTATTCCTGGCCAACTTCTTTCATACCATAATCCTTTTCCTGTTTTTAGTTTAACATTTATATTCATTCTTTCGAAAATATTTTCTTTGTTGCTGCTTTCTTTTTTTTCAAAAATAGGAGGAAAAGTAAATTTACCTTTTGATAAAATTAAATTACCTTCTAATAAAGATTCTGTGATAATAAATGGTTTTCCTTTTTCTCGTCCACTGATAATTACATTTCCCCATTCATTTTTTTTCATATAACCGGGAATATTTACTCTTATGCCATTTTTAATATCTGTAATAATACCTATGGCAAAATTTTCTATTTTAGATTCTTTTAGTACAAAATTAGGCCCTGGTTGATATTTTACTACTTGAAAATATCCTTTTTCTATATTTCCTTCTAATTTATTTATATATACTTTATTTTCATCTAAAACTAAATCTAACATAAGATTTTTAATTGGTTTAATAAAAGATGTAAATTCTATATTTCCTTTTGAAATTAAAATATGACCATAAATTTTAGGATCATTCATAAAACCATTTATATATATTTTAAGTTCATTTTTCCCTGTACAAGATGTTTTAGTAATTTCATCTATAGATGTATTTAAAACAGAAAGAAAATTATTTGGAATCTGTATTTCTAAATTCATTTTTTCTTTGTTAATTTTTTCTCCTATTGGAATTAAGCCACTTGCTTTTATTTTGTAAATTTCTTTATTATAAACATCCAATTTTTTAATATCAATAATATGATCTTTTATGATAATAGATGTTTCTAAATCACTAAATTTT
>JBDRGX010000065.1:0-3675 GCA_043817485.1 bacterium | reverse complement strand
TATTTTTAAAATGATCATCTATGAGACTGTGTCATAACTCTAAATCTAGACATCCATACCATAACATATTGTGGTTTTGTGGAAACCTACCACTTTATGTTGTAAAACAATTGCCGTGAAATTGAATTATGACACAGTCTGGGCGTTCGCCTTTACCAAAAAAAAGTATTGAAATTTTGGATTGGGGAATTTTATATTTTTAATTTAAAATCATAAACATTTCAATTCGTTTCGTTTACAAAATTATTATATTTTCGTATATGCTCCATTTTGTTTAAGGGATTTTTCTATAGCTACTAAAACTTTTATTACATCCAAACCATTTTTTCCATCAGTTAATGGTTTTTTTCTATTTTGAATACAATCTAAAAAATGTTGATTTTGTTTTTTGAGTGGTTCTGAAATTTCTATTTTAGGGCTAATAATATCTCCATCTCTAAGTAAAAGTTGAAATTCTCCAAAATCTCCACAAGATGTTTTTTCAAGACAAATTCCTTTTTCAAATATTCGTATTTTTTCTAAATTATCAAGGTCATTAAAAACAATCCTTTTTTTACTACCAACTACTGTTAATTGTCTTTCTTTATTTGCATTTATCCAACTTACATGAATATTTCCAATTTTGTTTTGAGAATAAAAAAGAGTAATAAAAGCAATATCTTCCCTATTTTCTTTTAAATAACATCCTCCTACAGCACTTACAGCATTAGGTTGCGATTCTAATAAATAAGAAAAAATTGAAATATCATGAGTTGCTAAATCATAAACACAATTAACATCCTCTCTAATTAAACCTAAATGAGTACGAATAGAATGAAGATAATAAATTTCTCCTAATTCCTTGTTTAAAAAATATTCTTTCATTTTAAGAATAGCTGAATTATACAAAAAAGTATGTCCAACCATTAAAATTTTTTGTTTTTCTTCTGCTAAAGATATAAGTTCTTCACTTTCTTGTACAGTAAGAGTTAAAGGTTTTTCAACTAATACATCTTTGTTTTTTAATAAACTTTCTTTGGCAATTTCATAATGTGTTGAACTTGAAGTAGATATAACTATAGCATCTATTTCTTTATTTTCTAATAAATCATTATAATTTTGCGTTGTTTTTATATTAGGAAATACCTCTTCTATTTTATCAAAATTCTTTTTATTTATATCTGCACAAAATAATACTTGAGAATTAGAAAATTGATTAAAAACTCGAATATGATTTTTGCCCCAATGTCCATAACCAATAACACCTATATTAATCATTTACTTACTCCCCTGACAGAATGTCCTGACATAAAATGTCTTGACATAGAATGTCTTTTTAATAAAAAAATATCTCCTTGTTTTACTAAAATTTTATACTCATTTTTTATAATTAAATCTTTTATTATTTTTTCTTGTTGCTCTCTATCTTCTTCTGTAGATAAATCAACAAAAATATAATCTACATTTTTCCAACACATAGGAAAAATATAAAGTATTTCTCTATGCGAAAGATGAGAGCCGATTTTATTACTTGCTGAAACTGAAGCATTAACAGGTATTAATTTTGATATTTCATCAATTTTTTTATGATGTTTTGTTATTATATATTTATCTGGATGAAATCTTAAGGAAATAGGAGAAGGTCCAAATAAAATATTGTTTATAATACAAATGGCTAAAACAAAAATAGGTAATTTTTCAAATTTATATTTTTGTTTAATAAAACTTAATCCTTCAATTAATCCCATAAATACAATTGGAAGAAAAGCACAAATTCTATGATAAAAACATACTGCATACATTGTTAAATCATCGCTTAAAAAATTCATCAATAAAACAGGTATAATTATAATTATATTTTTAATACTTAACAAAGGAATAAATGCTAATGGAGAAAAAATAATCATAAAATGTTTTATTTTAGAAAAAGTTAAAAGGTGTTTTAAAACTAAAAAAGGATGTAAAAAAATATTTTTTACTATTTCTCCATAACTTGAGCCCAAATAATTATATCTACATAAATATGTATCTTCTAATTTAGAATAAACAGAATCTGCTTGTGCCCAAAAATAAGGAATAACAAATTTAAAAGAAATAAATAACCATAAAAAAGAAAATAAAAAAAGAAATAGCCCTAAATTTTTTTCTGTTTTATTTTTTTTATAATTAGATAAAAATAAACACAATCCAAATATTAATGTAACTAAACAAACATCTTCTCGACACATCATTGTAAGTAAAGTAAAAATTAAAAATAAACTATATTTTTTCTCAAATAAATAATGTAAAGCAAATAAGAAAAATGGAGTTGCAAAAACAACAGGATGCAAATCAAAAAGATTTGCATATTGAAGACCGGGATAAAATAAATAACAAAGAGCAAAACATAAGCCAGATAAATCACTTTTAAAAATTTTTTTTGTAATCCAATAAATAGGAAAAGCACCTATTGCTAAAGCAATTGTTTGAAAAATCAAAGCCATTTGAGGATCATTCCAAATAAGATACATCGGAGAAAACAAAAATAAAATAGGAGAAATATGAGAAGCAAAATAACTTGATCCCCAAACAACAGAAGTCCATAAAAGTTTTCCTTGTAAAACACTCCAAATACATTGAGAATATAAACCTAAATCTAATGCCCCACTTCTATAAACATGATATCTTAATATTGATAAAATAGTAAAAGTTAAAATATAAATAAAAACACTTATTATTAAAATTAAAGTTATTTTATTTTTGATTTTTTTCCCAAACTAATGTTGTATTTATAAAATCTATTTTTTCTTTATTTTGATTTTGTATTTCTTTTCCATTTATTTTTATTTTATAATCTTTTTCATTTTGATAAATAGCAAAAGATACAGAAAAATTATTATTTGTATTAATGTAAATTGTATTATCTTCTATTTTATAATTAAATTCTATTTTATCTCTTTTCTTCCACCATTCTGTAATTTCATTAAAATTTGCTTTCCAAACCATTTCTAAATTATCTACATATTCCCATAACTCAACAATATTTTGTTTATAATTTTCAAAATAATCTGGATGAAAATATAAACAAGAAAACCCTCCAGTATTCCACTTTTTCAAAATAGCATTTTTATAAAAATCTAAAGGTAAATTTGCTTCTTCATATAAATCAGCTATTGAATTAGGAATATTAAGCAATTTATATTCTTTTTTGGAACCAATACAAAAATAAGGAAGTCCATCACAACCAATATTTCCACAACTAATTGTATTTAATTTACTTTTTACAGACATTTCAAATACTCTTTCATTAGCATTTTCTTCTGGAGGAGAAAATGATTTACATTCAATGTTTAAAAACTTTTTTAAAGATTGAATACTTTCTTCAAGCATATTTTTTATATTTTTTTTTGATAATTTATTAATAGAACATCCCCATAATTCATGAGATAATTCTTTAGTTACTCCATGAATTCCTATTAAATGATCATGTTTTTTAATAAATTTTAACATTGGAATAATTTTATCTAATTTTTTTTTATCATAAAATAAAACAAATATATTTAAAAATAAAGACATTTTTATTTTGTATTTTTCACAAAAATCAATTAATTCTTGATAATGATTTAATATATCTAAAGTATCAACATCTATTCTTTGAGCAAAAGCAATTCTTTTATTTTCAGGCCAATACCAAATATTTATTTGAGGAATTTGAGA
>JBDRGX010000064.1:0-8843 GCA_043817485.1 bacterium | reverse complement strand
AATTTTTTATTAATATATTTTTTTTCTTTTTCTAATATTTTTTTTATTTCTAATGGAATAACAATATTTTCTAATTTTATTTTCGATAATTCTTTTATAAATAAATTTATTTTTGATTCAATAGATAAATAGGGATTGATAATAATTACTTGTTTTTCATTATATTTACAAAAACCACCTTTTCCAGTATATTTTCTTTCATATTTTATACTAACTCCACCATTTTTTACTAATTCTTCTAATTTTTCTAAAAGTTGTTTTAACTGCATTTTTAATTTTTACAAAGGAACAATTTCAGTTCCTATTCCTTTATTGGTTAAAAGTTCTAATATTAAACTATCTTCTATTTTGCCACTAATAATATGAGCTTTATGAACACCACATTTAAGTGCTTCTTTACAAGCAGAAACTTTGGCTAACATTCCACCTTTTATAGTTCCATTTTCTACAAAGTCATCTATTTGTTTTAAATTAAGTGTAGAATAAAGAGTATTTTCATTTTTGAAATCTTGCATTACGCCTTTTACATCAGTAATAAAAATTAATTTTTCTACTTTTAAATGAGAAGCAAAAGCACAAGCTACACTATCAGCATTGACATTATAAATATTTCCAAGTTCATCTTTGGCTAAACAAGAAATTACTGGAATATAATTTTCTATCCATTTTTCAATAATTTTTTTTTCTATATCATAAATCTGTCCAACATAACCTAATTCTAAAGATTTTTGTTTTGCCTTATTTATTTCTTTTCCTAATGATGAAATTGGATTACCTCCAAATTTTTCAATCATTCTAACAATTTTTAAATTAACTTCTTTTAATCCTTGTTCAACTATTTCTAAAACTTCTAATGTAGTTTTTCTTAATCCTTGTATAAATTCAGTTTTTATTTTTTTTTGTTCTAATAAAGCAGAAATTTGTTTGCCTCCACCATGAATTAAAACAGGATAAATTCCAGCATTTCGTAAATGAACAATATCTTCTATCATCATTTCTTCTAAATGATTGTCTATCAAGGTAGAACCGCCACATTTAATAATTATAATTTTTTGATAAAATTCTTTTAAATAAGGAGAGTTTTTAAAAAGTTGTTTAATTTTTTCCTTCATATATTTTACCCTTTTTCAATTAATTCTTTTATTTTTTGTCTAACTTCATCTATTTTTACTTTTATAATTTCACCTGTTTTTCTAATTTTTATTTCTGCATTTCCTTCTTTTAAAGATTTTGAACCAATAGTAATTCTAAAAGGAATCCCTATTAAATCTGCATCATTAAATTTAATACCACCTCTTATATCTCTATCATCTAATAGTACTTCAATTGATTCATCTTTAAATTGGTAATATAATTTTAAAGCTAATTCCATTTGTTGTGTTTCTTGAACATTTACTGGAAGAATTAAAACTTGATAAGGAGCTAATGCAAGTGGCCAAATAATTCCGTAATCATCATGATTTTGTTCAATACTTGCAGCTAATGTTCTTCCTATACCAATACCATAACATCCCATAATAATTGGTTTTTCTTCGCCAATTTCATTAAGAAAAAAAGCTTTCATTGCTTGGCTATATTTTGTACCTAACATAAAAGTATGACCTACTTCTATTCCTTGAGCAAATTGTAATTCTTGTTGACAATTAATACACAAATCCCCTTTTTTAACTTTTTTAATATTTGCTAAAATATCAACATTAAAATCTCTATTTACATTTACATTTATAAAATGAGTATCAATTTTATTAGCGCCAGTTATCATATTTTTCATTAAACTAATTTCTTGATCGCCAACAATTATAATATCTTTAATAATTTCTTTTAATTTTACTGGGCCAGTAAAACCACAAGGAGAATTTGTAAGTTCTTGTATTTTTTCTGATTCTACTAAAGTAATTTCTTTTAAATTTAATACTTTTTTTAATTTTGTTTCATTTAATTCTCTATCCCCTCGAATAAGCACAGCATAATATTTTTCTTGATATTGATATAATAAAGTTTTTAATAAATTTTGTGTAGAACAATTTAAAAAAAATGCAACTTCTTCAACAGTTTTTTTATTTGGTGTATAAATTTCTTCTAATGGGAAATCTTCTTTATTTTCAATTTCATTATTTAAAAAACATTCTGCATTTTCTATATTTGCTGAATAATTACAATTATTGCAAAATGTAATTTTTTCTTCCCCGACATTAGCTATTACCATAAATTCATGAGAAAAATTTCCACCTATTTGTCCAGGATCTGCTTCTACTGCTTTAAAATTCAAATTACACCGAGTAAATATATTTTTATAAACTTCAATCATTTTCCAATAAGTTTTTTCTGCATTTTCATAAGAAGAATCAAAACTATAAGCATCTTTCATTGAAAATTCACGACATCTCATTATTCCAAATCGTGGTCTTATTTCATCTCTAAATTTAGTTTGAATTTGATAAAAAGTTTGAGGTAATTGACGATAAGACCTTATTTCTTTTCTTACTAAATCTGTGATTACTTCTTCATGTGTAGGCCCTAAACAAAAATCTCTTTTATGCCTATCTACAATTCTTACTAATTCATCCCCATATATTGACCATCTACCAGTTTCATCCCAAATTTGACGAGGTTGTAATGTTGCTAATAATAATTCTTGAGCCCCAGATTTATCCATTTCTTCTCTAACAATATTTGCTATTTTATGAAGAACTTTCAATCCTAATGGAAGAAAATTATAAATTCCAGAAGTTAATTTTCTCAACATTCCAGCTCTAATCATTAGTTTATGAGAAATTATTTCTGCTTCTTGTGGCTCTTCTTTTAAACTTGGGATTAAAGATTTTGACCAAAACATAATATTCCTTTTATATATAAATAAATTTAATCAATGATTTTATCAAAAGCAATATGTTCATTTACAAGTTGAATTACTTTTTGAATTTTTTCTTTTTCTTTAATTCTTACTTTCCCTACAGATTTTTCAATTTGTTCAACAATGCTTAAAGTATCTTGTTCTACAACAATAATAGGTATTTTTAATTCTATTGCTCGTGATAATATAAGTGAACTGGGTTGAAACCCTCCACTTAAAATTAGGCATTTAGTAGAAGTTTCAAGTGCTGCTAATTGAATATCAGATCTATCTCCACCAGTAATTACAGCTTTATTAGTAATTTTTCTAAAATGTTTTAAAGCATTTTCTGCATCCATTGCTCCAACACTAAAATGTTCAATTAGTTCATTTTTCTTTTCATCAGCACAAAGTATTTTTCCACCTATTTTTTCTTGAAGTTCCTGAATGCTAATATATTTAAAAAATGGCTCTTCGGGCATAATTCCTAAAAGATTTATGTCTTTTTCTTTTAAATAATCAAAATACATTTCTTTTGCATAAGATAATTTATTATAAGGAACACCATTAATAATAACACCCAAAAGATCTTTTTTAAGAAATTCTTTTACAAATAAAATTTGATCTATAACAAAAGAAGAAGTATATTTAGCAATAAAAATAATTTCTGCATTAAGTTTTTTAGCAATTTTAAAATCTGGAATATCAAGGAAAAATCCATCTGTTAAAAAAGAACTCGCACCAGTAATAAGCATAAAATCTTTATTTTTGCTAATCTCTGTAAAACTATTGATTATTTTAGAAAAATAATTTTCTTTTGATAAATTTTTTTCTGCAAAATTTTTTTCTACTAATTGTTCATCTAAAAGTATTGGACAAATTAAAGAAAGAGGATCTTTAAAATCTAATGCTTCAGAAATTAAAAGTACATCTTCGTCTATTATTCCATGTTTTGAAGAAATAGGAAAATTTCCAAATGGTTTTAAATATCCAATTTTTTTATTTTTTTCTTTTAATTTCATTCCTAAACCTAAACAAATTAAACTTTTTCCAGAATAAGAATCTAAAGAACATATATAAATTGTTTTCACTATTATTATTCTCCTTGTATAGTTAATCGAGCATCTAAAGCATAAAGTTTATCAGATACTTTTAAAGGATTTATATCTAATTCCAAAATTTCTGGAAAATCTAAAGATAATTGAGATACTTTTAATAGACAATCAACAATAGATTGAATATTAACTGCTTTTTGCCCTCTTGCACCAGATAAAAGAAAATATGATTTAGTTTCTTGAATCATTTCCATAGCATCTCTTTCTGTTAAAGGAGCAATTCTAAAAGAAATATCTTTTAAAATTTCTACATAAATTCCTCCCATTCCAAACATAATTAAAGGACCAAATTGAGAATCTCTTGTCATTCCAATAATAATTTCTTTACCATCAGCAATATATTCTTGAATATCTACTCCTAAAATTTCTGCTTCAGGCATAAATCTTTTGGTTCTAATAGTCATTTCATCAAAGGCATTTTTTATTTCTTCGGGTGTTTTTAAATTAACTTTTACTCCTCCAATATCAGATTTATGAAGAATATTTGAAGAAACTATTTTCATTACTACGGGATAACCAATAGAATTAGCCATTTCTATTGCTTCATCAGAATTTAAAGCAAGTTTATTTACAGGAAAAGGAATATTATAAGCACTAAAAACTTCTTTTGCTTCTACTTCCCCTATATTTAAAATTCCTTCTTTTCTTTTTTTAGCAAAAAGTTGTGAAATTTTTTCTTTATTAACAGAAAATGATGGAATAGAAGTTTGATGAGATTTTGTTTTATCAATCCAATTTTTATAATTATCCATTGCAACTATTACTTTTACAGCTCTTTCTGGAGCACTATAATTAGGAATACCGCCTTTTTGAAGAATTTCAAGAGCTGGTTTTACTCTTTTACCACCCATAAAACAAGTAAATATTGGCTTAGAAAAAGTATTACTTATTTCTACAATTGTTTTAGCTATTTCTTCAATATCAGTCATTGCTTGAGGAGTAAGTAAAACAAGTAAAAGATCAACATTAGAATCGTTTAAAACAGTTTTAATAGCAATTTGATATAAATTACTTTTTGCATCTCCTAATACATCTACTGGATTGTAAAAATTGGCTGCTGGAGGTAAATGTTTTTGCAAAATTGAAATAGTTTCTTTATTAAAAGAAGTAATTTTTAAACCGGCTTTTTCACAAGCATCAGTAGCCATAATTCCAGGACCACCAGCATTGGTAATAATTGCTACTCGTTTTCCATCGGGAATATTTTGCATATCAAAGCCCAAAGCATAATCAAAAAGTTCATCAAAAGAATTAGCTCTAATAATACCACATTGTTTAAAAACTGCTTCATAAACTTGATCTGATCCAGTTAAAGTTCCAGTATGAGAAGAAGCTGCTTTAGCACCCGAAGAAGTTGTTCCAGATTTAACAATAATAACTGGTTTTGTTAAAGAAGTTTTTGTAACTTCTTTAATAAATTCATTTCCTCTTTTAATTCCTTCTAAATAACAAAGAATTACATCTGTTTGAGAATCTTCTGTCCAATCTTTTAAAAAATCTACTTCATCAAGATTTAATTTATTTCCTAAACTAACAAATTTAGAAAATCCTATTTTTTTTTCTTCTGCAATATCTAATATGGCTGTACAAAGAGCACCAGATTGAGACATAAAAGCAATTTTCCCTTTAAAAGTAACATTTGCACTAAAAGAAGCATCTAAATTATGATACGGATTAATTAATCCTAAACAATTAGGTCCTACTATTTTTATATTATGCTTTTCAGCAATTTTTCCAATTTGCTTTTCTAATTCTGCACCTTGACAACTACTTTCTTTAAACCCAGCAGAAATAATAATAACACTATTTATTTTTTTCTGTCCACATTCTTCTAAAACTGAAGCAACTTTTACATTAGGAACAATAATTACAACTAAATCAATTTTATTTTCTATTTGCAATAAAGAAGAATAACATTTTAAATTAAGAATTTCATCTGCTTTAGGATTAATAGGATAAATATGCCCTGTAAAACCATTTTTAATTAAATTCTTCAAAATTTCATAACCAACTTTTTCTGGTGTATTAGAAGCCCCAACTATAGCTATTGAATTTGGTTCAAAAAAATTTTTTAAAGACACAAATTCCTCCTTTTAAAATAAGTTTTAAGTTTTTTGTAATTTTTTTTATTTTACTATTACAATCTGTCATTATATATTTAACACTAATTTGTTATCAAAAAAATATATTCAAGTTAAAAACAAGAATACAAAAATCAAAATAAGAATACTTATATTTGAATTCTGGCTCTTGTATTCTACATTTTATTACAAATTAATATAATATAAAGCATAATATTTAATTTTTTTATTAAATTGTCCATAAAATTATTTTATTTTTACAATATTTTTAAATCTGCATACATTAAAGAAAGTTTTTTTGTATTACCTGATTGAGGGAAAAATACGATTACTTTATCTCCTTCTTTATCTTGAATAACTCCTTTTCCTAAATAAGGATGAAAAACCATTTGTCCTTTATTAAATTGTTTTTCATTATTTTTATTTGCATTATTTTCATATATTTTTTTTGAATTATAAATATTTGCATTTGAAGAAACATACGAATAATGTATTGCTTCTTTTTTTTCAAGAAAGTCTTCATCTATTTCTCTTATAAAACGAGAAACAGAATTATTTTTTCTTTTTCCCCAAACTATTCTTTCTTTAGCAGCAGAAAGATATAATTTTTCTTTTGCTCGTGTCATACCAACATAACAAAGTCTTCTTTCTTCTTCTATTTCTTGTTGAGATTCTAAACTAA
Organism: bacterium; assembly: GCA_043817485.1. Lineage (GTDB taxonomy): Bacteria > JBDRGX01 > JBDRGX01 > JBDRGX01 > JBDRGX01 > JBDRGX01. Next base: position 2,132 of record JBDRGX010000064.1, on the reverse strand, counting down.
GAAAATGAGGAAAAATTTCTTCTTCTAATCCAATCATAAAACAAATTTTAAACTCTAATCCTTTAGCATTATGAAGTGTCATAAAAGTTACAGTATTTTTTTCTTCTTTCCACATATCAATATCTGCAGAAAGAGAAATTTCTTCTAAATAAATAGATAAATTTGGCTCTGGAGATTTTTTTTCAAATTCATAAGCAGATGATATTAATTCTTTTAAATTTTCTCTTTTTTGAAAAGATTCTTCTGTATTTTCTTTTAATAACATTTCCCAATAACCAGTTTCATTTAAAATTTGTTCAATTATTTTTTTTACTTCATTAGATTTTTTTAATTCTTGACATTCTTTTATTAAATCAACAAAATTACAAATAGATTCTTTTGTTTTCAATGAAATATCTTCTACTAAATTAATTTCTTTTAATCCTTCAAACAAAGTAATTGCTTTTGTTTTACTATAATTTTCTATTTTTTTCAAACTTTCATCTCCAATTCCTCTTGTTGGAAAATTAATTATTCGTCTTAAATTTATTTCATCTTTGGGATTTATAATTACTTTTAAATATGCCAAAATATCTTTTATTTCTTTTCTTTGATAAAAACTTACACCGCCAACAATAGTATAAGGAAGATTTTCTCTTCTAAACCCATTTTCTAAAATTCTGGATAAAGCATGTATTCGATAAAATAAAACTATATCTTTTAAAGCAAATCCTTGTTTTTGAAGATTTTTTATTTCATCAATAATAAAATTTACTTCTGCATCTTGATTTTCTGCTAATATATATTTTACTTGTTCTCCATTATTATTATTTGTCCAAAGATTTTTTTCATATCTACTTAAATTATTTTTAATTAAACTATTAGATGCTTGTAAAATAGAATAAGTAGAACGATAATTTTGTTCCATTTTAATTATTTTTGTATTTTGATAATTAGATTCAAAATTTAAAATATTTCCAATATTAGCACCTCTCCATGCATAAATAGATTGATCTGGATCTCCAACTACACAAACATTTTTATATTTTTCACCTAATAATTTAATAAGATAGTATTGAGATATATTTGTATCTTGATATTCGTCTACAAGAATGTATTTATATATTTCTTGATAATGTGTTAATATATCTGGATTTTTTTTAAAAAGTTCTACTGTTTTCATAATTAAATCACCAAAATCTAAAGCATTATTTAATTCAAGACTTTCTTGATATTTTTGGTAAATTTTTCCTATTTCTTTACGCCATAAGGATGGTTCTTGAAGCATTTTTTCAAATGTAATTAATTGATTTTTTTCCCAATTTATTGCAGAAATTACTTGTTGAGGAGTAAATAAAGTTATTTTTAATTCTTCAAAAATTTTTTTAATAAGTTTAAGTTGATCTTGATCATCAAAAATAGTAAAATCTTTATTAATATTTAATTTTTCATATTCTTTTCTTAAAATTCGAGCACAAAAAGAATGAAAAGTTCCAATAAATAAATTATTATTTTTTATTCCTAATTTCCAAACTCTTTCTTTCATTTCTAAAGCTGCTTTTTTTGTAAAAGTAACAGCCAAAATATTTTCGGGATTTATTCCTTGTTGAATAAGATGTGCAATACGATAAATTAAAATCCTTGTTTTTCCACTACCAGCACCAGCTACCACTAATAAAGGTCCGTCTATATGAATGACTGCTTCTTGTTGTGCAGTATTTAATTTTTCTAATATATTTTCATAAATAAACAAAAGACTCTCCTATAAAAATGCTTTTTATTCAATTGCATTTTTTGAAAAAAACTACTTATGTATTTAGAATACCAAATAAATGCAGATTTTTTCATTCTAATTTCTGTATTCTTACTACTGAATAATTACAAAAAAATGTTATTAAAATAAAAAAGTATCAACAAACTATTAATCATTTTTTACCTTTATTTTTTCTTGATTATATTATAAGTTTTATGAATATTATTCAAATTAACTAAATCAAACAGTATTTCCTGCTTTTCCGATTCAACCTTTTTATTCCTTTTTATCTCCGATATCTTACCATCCAATCTTTTTAGTATAACCTCATGATATTCCTTTGAGATTTCTATCGTTATGAAATTTCGTTTAAGCCTCTTGGCAATTGAGGCAGTAGTTC
>JBDRGX010000063.1:0-2684 GCA_043817485.1 bacterium | reverse complement strand
AAACAACTTTTCCATTTTTATCATAGCATGCATAATTAGATAATTTCAAAATAGAAGAATTTTTATCTAATTGTAAATTACATAAGCCCTTTATTTTCCGTTTAAAAGAACAACCAATTATTTCTTCTAATTGAAACTCTTTTTCTAAAGAACTATAAAAAGTGGATATGATATTAACACCAGAAGCAAGATAGTTATTAATAGCAAAAATTTCTTGTTCATTTAATAATTGAACACTTGGAAGAATAAAAAAAACTGGTTTTTCTTTTAAATCTTCTAAATTTTCAATAATTTTATAAGAAAATTTTTGTTGTTTTAGAAATTTTAAAAATCCTAAAAAATCTTTTCTATGAAAAATAGAATGCCAATTTTTTTTTGATTTAAAAATACTAATAAAAATCATTTTTATTTTTCCAAAAATAATATTAAATTTCCAGCTTCTTTGCTTGTTTTTTTATCTATTTTTTCACAAAATTCAGAAAAAATAGGTTGAATCCATCCGAAATATTTTTTAGGAACTTTAAAATACCAAAAATTACTAAGTTTTGAAATTGTATTATCCCCAAAAAAAATATTTTTTTTTATTTTAAACCCAGTTGATTCTATTAATCTTGTTTTTATTGCATCTAAATTATAAATTCTATGTTTTAAATTCCAATAATTATCATTTGAAGAATTTTCATAATCAGAATAATTTACATTATATGAAATTGAAATAATTGCTTGTCCATTTTTTTTAAGAACTCTATAAATTTCTTTAATTGCTTGTATATCCATATCAGAAGGTAAAAGAGAAAAAATTTGAATAGCAAAAACCAAATCAAAACAATTAGATTTATTTGCTAATTGTGTAATATCTTCTTGAAGAATTTTTATTTTTGAATTAGCAAAAGGCATTTTTTGAAAATTTTTTTTCTGCTCTATTAATACTTTTTCATTTAGATCAGCAAGATAAATAATAATGTCATTTTTAGAAGATAAATACCATGGAAAATAAGAATCACTACAACCAATATCTAATAATACATCTCCATTTTTTAAAAAAATATTTTTTAAAATATTTTTATATTCATGATATTTACAAAAATCCATTCCATATCGTAAATATGCTTTTTTTTGTTTTATTATAAATTTATAAAAATCTAATATATTCATTTTTTATATTTTTCAATTGTTTTTTTAACAATTTCTCCAACTTTTATGACATCTTGTTTCTTCATTTTTGGATAAAGAGGAAGAGAAATAAGTCTATCTCCAAAATATTCAGCATTTTTTAAATTTTCTTTATTGAATTTATAATTTTGCTGATAATATAATTGAAGATGCAAAGGTGGAAAATGAATAGCTACGCCAATTCCTTTTTTTTGAATAGCATTTATTAAAAAATCTCTATTTACTGTTAAATTTTCTATTTTTACAATAATTACATAAAGATGATAACTTGTTTTAACATTTGAAGAAACTTTTAAAACTTTTATTTCTTCTGTATCTTTAAAAATTTCATCATAAATTTCTGCAAACTTTTTTCTTTTTTGCCAAAAATTTTCAATTTTTTTTAATTGTTGAATTCCTAAAGCTGCTTGAATATCTGACATATTATATTTATATCCCGGATATAACAAATCATAAAATTTATAACCATTATTAGAATATCTTTCCCATGCATTTTTAGATAAACCATGTGAAGAAAGAATTCTAATTTTTTGTTCTAATTCTGAATTATCAGTCGTAATCATCCCACCCTCTCCTGTAGTAATATTTTTTGTAGCATAAAAACTAAAACAAGTGGTATCGCTTATAGACCCAATTTTTTTATTTTTATAAATAGATTCAATAGAATGTGCTGCATCTTCAATAATTTTTAAATTATATTTTTCAGCAATTTCTTTAATTTTATCCATTTCACAAGGATGTCCAGCAAAATGAACTGGAATAATAGCTTTAGTTTTAGAAGTAATTGCTTGTTCTATTTTATTTTCATCTAAATTCAAATTATCATTTCTTACATCAATAAAAACTGGTTTAGCTCCACAATGGACAATAACATTTGCTGTAGCTGGAAAAGTTATGTCTGAAGTAATTACTTCATCATTTTTTTTAATACCTAAAGCAACTAAAGAAAGATGTAAAGCTGATGTACAAGAATTTAATCCAATAGCAAATTTAGATTTTGTATATTTTTGAAAATCTTTTTCAAATTTTTTTGTTTTTAGTCCTGTGGTAAGCCATCCAGAACGAAAAACATCAATAATTTCTTTTTCTTCTTTTTTATTAAACCAAAATTCATGATATTTTATCATTTTATTTTCATCCCAGATTTCTGTACTTGTTATTTTTTAAAGTTCGTAATTCTCCAATAACGGACAGGGACAAGCCACTTTGTCCCTACAATGCTATATCGAAATTCGAAACAATGAAAAAATTGAAAATTCTAAATTGAAAATGAATTGTCAAAATCAATAATTTTTCATTTTACATTTTCAATTTTTGTTCCATTAGTAAAGGCAAACGCTGTATCCGTGTTGTTGTAAAGGGCAATTCATGAGACTGTGTCGCAATAGAAATTTGGCATGAGAAGTATGCAATGTTGTGCCAATATTAGCAATAAATACTATATATGGGATAGTTTTGCCATTAATTATCAATTGTATATATAAAGACTTAAATTAGTTGATATAAAGACT
>JBDRGX010000062.1:0-8281 GCA_043817485.1 bacterium | reverse complement strand
TTATTCATTGATTTGCATCTCCTTTTTTTTTATTTTTTTTTATTTATAGTATAAAAAAGGGGGGAGAAGCAAATAAAATCTTAATAATTGCTAATAATAAGCATTTTAAAGCGTATTGTCAAAATACTTTTGACAATACGTTAATTTTAAGGGAGATGGTAAAATGAAAAAATATAGTATTTTTGTTTTTTTATGTATACTTTTTTTGGGAACATTTATTTTCTTAAAAAATATATATGCAATAGATCAAACAAAAGATGAAAAAACAACTATAAGTGCTGCAAAATCATTAGAAAATGATTTTATAGAAATTGCAAGTAAAATAAAACCAAGTGTGGTAAATATTAGTGCTGTTAAAATAATTAAAGAAAATAAATTTAATTCTTTCCCAGAACAAAATAAAGATGAATTTGAAGATTTTTTTAAAAAATTTTTTGGGGAAAGACCTTATTCTCAACAACCACAAGAACATCAAGAAAATAGTTTAGGTTCTGGAGTTATTATAAATGAAAAAGGATATATTTTAACCAATTATCATGTAATTGCAAATGCTAATGAAATAAAAGTTATTCTTTCTGATAAAGAAAAATATGATGCTGAAATTATGGGAAAAGATAAAGAAACAGATTTAGCAGTAATTAAAATAAAAAACAAAGAAGGAAAAAAATTTCCAGTAGTAAAATTAGGAGATTCAGATAAAATACAGGTAGGACAATGGGTTTTAGCTATTGGAAATCCTTTTGGATTAGAAAAAACAGTAACAGCGGGAATTATTAGTGCTACTGGTAGAGTAATTGGATCAGGTCCTTATGATAATTTTATTCAAACAGATGCTTCTATTAATCCAGGGAATAGTGGTGGTCCTTTATTAAATCTTGCAGGAGAAGTAATTGGAATAAATACAGCTATTACTTCTCCTACTGGTAGTTCTATAGGATTAGGATTTGCTATTCCTATAAATGAAGCTAAAGATATATTAGATGATTTAATAGAACATGGAGAAGTTACAAGAGGATGTTTAGGTATTACTTTACAAACAATTACTTCAGAATTAGCTTCTAAATTTGGCATAGATGAAAAAGCTGATGGTGTTATAGTAAGTGATGTTTTTGAAGGATATCCAGCAGAAAAAGCTGGTATTAAAGTAGGTGATATTCTTATTGAATATGATAATCAACCAGTAAAAGATGGAAAACAACTTCAATTTTTTGTAGCAAAAACTAAAATTGATAAAGAAGTAAAATTAGGAATTTTAAGAAAAGGAAAAAAAATAGTTTTAATTTGTAAAATTGCTAAAATGCCTAAAAATTTTCATAAAATTGGAAAACAAGCACATCCTTCTGATGTAGAAGTAAAAGAAATGTTTGGTTTAGAAGTACAAGAAATAACAAAAGAATTAGCAGAAAAATTTGATATTAAAAACACAAAAGGTGTTATTATTTCAAGTGTATCTCAAAATAGTTTTTCAGAAAAATCAGGTTTTTTAAGACAAGATATTATTAGAAAAATAGAAGATACAGAAATAACAAATCTTGCTGATTATAAAGAAGCCATAGAAAAAATTAAAAAAGGAGAAAATGTTTTATTTTTTATTGAAAGACAAAAAAGTACTTTATTTATTGTTTTAGAAACAAAAGAAAAATAAAATTCATAGAGTAAAAAATTATATTTTTAAAAAGATTTTTTTAAAAAAAAGGAGTAAAAAACAAATGAAAAAATTATTTATTATTGGACTTATGGGAATTTGCTTTATTGCAACCTCTTGTTTAGGACCTTCTCGTACTGTAAAAAGAATAGACTCAGAAAGTACGATTGATTTAAGTGGTAGATGGAATGATACAGATTCTAAATTAGTGTCTTCTGAAATGATAAAAGATGTACTTATAAGAGAGTGGTTGCCTGTTTTTGAAACAAAATATTCAAAAAAACCAGTAGTAATTGTAGGAACTATTCGCAATTTAAGTAGTGAACATATTAATGTTGAAACTTTTGTAAAAGATATAGAAAAAGAACTTATAAATTCTGGAAAAGTAAAATTTGTTGCTTCTAAAACAGAAAGAACAGAAGTAAGAGAAGAAAGACAAGAGCAACAAGCAAATGCTTCTCTTGAAACTATGAAAAAAATAGCTCAAGAAACTGGAGCAGATTTTATGCTTAAAGGAAGCATAAAAACAATTGAAGATGAATTAGATAGAAAAAAAATAGTTTTTTACCAAATAGATTTAGAACTTATTGATATACAAAAAAATGAAAAAGTTTGGATAGGTGATAAAAAAATTAAGAAGTTAATTAGTAAAAAAAGTTTTTCTTGGTAAAATAATTTAGGAAAATAATGAAAAAATATTTTTTTCTTTTGTTAATTTTTTTTCTAACTTCTTGTGCATCTTTTGTTGCTTATAGAGAAAAAGTTGAATTAAATATTAGTCAAAATAAATATGAAGAAGCAATTTCTATTATTAAAAAAAAATCTAATGAAAAAGATAGAGTTTTGTCTGCGTTTCTTTTAGGGAATTTATATCATTATAAAAAAGACTACAAAGAAAGTATTTTTTATTTTCAAAAAGCAGAAAAATATATATAAGAACTTACAACAAAAAGTCTTTCAAAAGAAGTTTTTTCTTATTTAATCAATGATAATACTTTGTCTTATTCTGGGGAAGATTATGAAAATATATATCTAAATATTTTCAATGCTTTAAATTATTTGAACTTAAATAATTTTGATGAAGCAATGGTAGAAATAAGGCGAGTAGATCATAAACTTTCTGTTTTAGAACAAAAGTATTTAAAAGAATGTAATCATTACAATGAATCTCAAAAAAATATTAAATTTAAAGTAAATAAGTCTAATTTTCATAATGATGTTTTAGCTCGTTATTTAAGTATGATTTGTTATAAAGCAGAAAATAAAGTTGATGATGTAATTATTGATAAAGAAAAAATTTTGAAAGCATGGAAAACACAATCGCAAATTTATAATTATTCAATTCCTCCTTGTATAGAAAAATTTTCAGAAAAAACAGAAAATCCTTGTTTAAATGTTTTAGCTTTTGTTGGTAAATGTCCAATAAAACAACAATCAGAATTTAGTATTCATACATTAGAAAATATAGCTGTTATATCAAGTGGTTTTGGAAAAGATTATTTTGAGGAATTTATTTACTTACCAATAGAACCAGATTTGCATTTTAAATTTGCTGTTCCGTATCTTGTATTTTCTAATTCACAAGTACAAAAAGTAAAAGTTTTTAAAGATGATGTTTTATTGGGTGAACTTTTTTTATTAGAAAATATGGGTAAAGTAATTTATGAAGTTTATGAGGTTAAGAAAAAACTTGTTTATTTAAAAGCTGTTATGAGAAGTTTAGGAAAAAGTATTGCTGCGCATAAAACTATAAAAAAAATAACAAAAGGAAAAGAAGATACTTTGCTTGATATTTTTGCTCAAATAGGAGCTGCTGCTGTTGTAAATCTTTCTGAACAAGCAGATTTACGATGTTGGTATACTTTGCCAGAAAAATGTCTTGTTGGAGAATTTAAACTTCCAACAGGAAAAAATACTATTAAAGTAAAATATTATAATAATGGAAATAGTGTAATTTATGAAGAAATTTTTGATATAGATATAAAAGAAAATAATCTTAATTTATTAACAAGTTATTTTTTGAAATAAAAAATGAGAATAGATTTTGAGAAGTCAAAAGTGGATGTATGGATTGATACCAAGTTGCAATTAGAAATAAAATGTTGAAAACTACCAAATTTGAAAACAAAACTTAAAACACTTGAATTAAATGTAATTTTTTCATTCTGATTTCTGAATTCTATTTACAATTTTGTTTCGGATTTCGATATTCGTTTTTACCAAAAATGTTCCATAGAAACAATTGAATTTGTTTTAAATTGAAAATTCATTTTATGTTTCGGTCATTGAAATTTGTTTCGATATTCGTATTTTCTTCTTTTATAATATTACATTTTTTATATCAAAAACAGGTCCTTCTTTACATACTCTTTTATATCCCGTTAAAGTTTTCCAAACACATCCCCAACAAAATCCTTGTCCACAAGCCATTTTTTGTTCTAATGAAACATAGCAAGGAATGTTTTTATCTTTAATAAAATCTTTTATTTTTTCATACATTTTTATTGGTCCACAAGCATATATAATTTGAAAAGAAAAATCTAAATTAAATAATAAATCTGTAACTTTTCCTTTATATCCACAAGAACCATCTTCAGTAGCTATTTTAATTTTACATCCAATTTTTTCTAATTCATCTATTTTTAAAAGTTCGTTTTTATTTTTAGCTCCGAATAAAATTAAAACTTCTTTTTTCATTTTTTTTAATTTGTTAGCTAAGTAGAATAAAGGAGCTATTCCTATTCCTCCAGCTATTAAAACAATATTTTTCTTTTTTGTAATAGGAAAACCATTTCCTATTGGACCCAAAATATCAATAGTTTGATTTATACTTTTTTGAGATAAAAGAAGTGTCCCTTGTCCAATTACTCTAAATAATATTTCAATAGTTTTATTTTTTTTATTTACAGAATGAATACTCATTGGTCTTCTTAAAAAAGGAATAAAATTATCACTTATTTTAATATGAATAAATTGACCAGGATTGGCTTTTTGAGCAATAGAAGTTTTGATTACAAGATTAAAAATATTTTCGTTTATTTTTTTAATTTGAAGTATATGAGATAACACTATTTTATTACTCTTCTTCCTTCAATAAAGCGTTTTTGATAATAAGGAGCAAGAAGATTATCAATAATAACTTTATTTTTTTTGGTAGAGACATGAATAAAGTTATTATTCTCAATATAAATTCCTACATGAGAAACATCTTTTCTAATAGTAGTAAAAAAAACTAAATCTGCTTTTTTTAAATTATTATGAGATATTTTTTCTCCTATTTGAAATTGTTCTATTGAAGATCTTGGCAAATTAATTCCTTCTAAAGAATAAACATATTGAACAAATTTAGAACAATCAAATTTTTTTTTGGAAATATTTAATAATGATTCTGCTGTTTTAATAATTTTTACAGATTTATTTTCGTATGTTTCATTGTGTTGTTGTTTTATAAAATTTCTTTGACTAACACAATTTGACAAAAAAAACATTCCTAATAAAATTAAAATAATTTGTAATTTTATTTTCAAATTAAATTCCTAATTTAAAATTAAGGATTTGCAATCAATAATTTTTGCCCAGGATAAAGATATTTTGATCTTAATCCATTTATTTTTTTGATAACATTTGCACTTAGATTATAAAGATGAGCAAGATCTAATAAAGTATCTCCTTTTTGAACAATATGATAAACTGTATTTGAACAATAAATTTTTTCTACAGGAATTTTTCCTTCTAATTCTAAATAATTAAGAATTCCATTATAAGTACTTTGTGCAACTTTTTCTTGAAAATTTTCATCAATCAATAATTCTTCTTCACTTAAATTAGAAAGAAAAGCTATTTCTAATAAGATAGATGGTGTATTAATAGATCTTAATACCATAAAATTAGCTGATTTAATTTCAACTTCTTTATCATCTCTATTTTCTAAAAATTCATTTTTTAGTGCATTAGCAAAATTATAACTTTTATTTAAAACATTTGTTTGAGATAAATCTACTAATGTTTTTATTAAAAGTTCATTTTTTTCTTCTTTTTTTTCTATTTCAATTTCACTCATCATATCAGAAGCATTTTCTATATTTGCTGTAATTCGAGAAAATTCATCACTAGCTCCTTTAGGTGAAAGAATATAAACATGAGTACCTTTTGCTGTAAAATTTCGTAAAGTTGAATTTGCATGAATACTAATAAATAAATCTGCTTGATATTTACAAGCCATTTTAGTTCTTTCTTTTAAAGGAATAAAATAATCACTTTCTCTTGTTAAAATTGCTTTTAAATTATTATTACTATTAATAAGTTTTTTTAATTTTTGAGCAACTTTTAAAACTACATCTTTTTCTTGTATTTTTTTATATCTACTTATAGCTCCTGGATCTTCTCCTCCATGTCCTGCATCAATAACAATTATTTGTTTTTTTTTCTTTATTTCAGCAAATTCTTTTTCTGAAAATTCTTCTTTATATCCTGCATATTGACAATCAATAATTAACCTATTTGTTTTTTCTCCACTTTTTTGAAGAAATAAAGATTTGAATTGTGTTTTAGCAAGCAATTCTAAAATTACTCTTATTCCGTTTTGTTCTGGTAAAATTTCTATAGATTTAATTACTTTATCATTAACTCCCATTTTTCCTTTTTTTATTTCAGATTTGATATTTTTTAAATATATATTTATTTGAGATGGATTACTTGATTCTATAATTTCATATTGAACATCAGAATGATTAAGATCAAAAACTACTCTTGTATATTCTGGAGAACTCCAATAACGAATTTCTTCTAACAAAAGATTAGAACTAATAGCATTTTTTAACATTAAAAACATTAAAATAAATTTAATATATTTCATTTAAAATTTACCTCAAATTTATTATTCTACTACAAAAGAATTAGATCCTAATACATTACCCATTTTATCGACTATTACTACTTTCCAATTTCCTTTTTGAGATTTTGCAATATTTTTCATGCTCCAAGTTCTATATTTAGGAGATTTAACAGTTAATTTTATTTTTGTTACAATTTTATTTTGATAATACCAAATATGTTCTATTTCCATATCTTCTTTTACTTTTTCAAAAAGTGTCCAACAATAAATTTTTCCAACATCATTTTTAAATGTTTTTGCAATAGAAATAGGTTGTTTATTTTCTATACTAAGACAAAAATTTATTTCTGGGATTGACATTGATTGATTTATATTTTCTTGGGCCATAATTTTCCCACTTAAACATATTCCAAAACAAATAAATAAACTAATTAAAATAATTTTTTTTTTCATTTTTAAACCTTTCGTTTTTTAAAATATATTTTTTTTGTAATTTTTACAAATAATACTTGATATTATATTAATTTAATTAGTTTTTTTTGTCAATATTTTTTTTTAACACTTTTTTATAATTTAGGAAAATACTCAAATAAATTGTATTTTAAAAAAAGAAAAAATTGACTTTTTGTTAATAAAGTATTATGAAAACAAAATTTTTTATTTCAATAATAGAGGTAATTTTATAATGAAAGATCGTGTAATTGTGGCAATGAGTGGAGGAGTTGATTCTTCTATTGCTGCCTATCTTTTACTTAAACAAGGTTATGAAGTAATTGGTATTAGTATGCAAATACCTTATACTAATACAACTTCTGAAATGGGCTGTTGTGGTATTAAGGGTATAGATGATGCAAGAGAAGTATGTCAAAAATTAGATATTCCTTTTTATAGTCTTAATTATGAAAAAGAATTTGAAGAAAAAGTAATAGAATATTTTTGTTGTGAATATATTAATGGAAAAACTCCTAATCCTTGTATTATTTGCAATGAAAAAATTAAATGGGGAAGTTTGTTTGAAAAATCTAAAACATTTGGTGCAAAATATTTTGCGACTGGACATTATGTTCAAATTGAATATAATCCTTTGAAAAAAAGATATTTTCTTAAAAAAGCAAAAGATACAAAAAAAGATCAATCTTATTTTTTATTTTCTTTATCTCAAACTCAATTAGCGCATACTAAATTTCCTTTAGCAAATTATACAAAAGAAGAAGTAAGAGAATTAGCAAAAAAAATAGAATTAAAAGTTCATGATAAACCAGGAAGTCAAGAAATATGTTTTATTTCAAATAAAAATTATTATAAATTTGTTGAAAGTAGAGGATTAGCAGATAATTTTAAATCTGGACCCATAATTAATGAAAAAGGGGAAGTATTAGGAAAACATTCTGGAATTGCTTTTTATACAATTGGACAAAGAAAGGGGATTGGAGCACATGAAAAACCTTTTTATGTTATTCAGATTGATTCAAAAAAAAATACGATTGTAATAGGAGAAGAAAAAGAACTTTATCAAAAAATTTTTTTTGCAAAAGATGTTAATTTGATAGCTTTTGATGAGAAAGAATTTATAAAACCGATAAAAGTAAAAGCAAAAATAAGATATAAACATATAGAAAAAAATGCTACAATTTTTCCTTTAGAAAATGGAACAATTAGAATAGAATTTGATGAATTACAAAAATCAATTACTCCAGGGCAAGCAGTAGTATTTTATGATGAAGATATTATAATTGGTGGTGGATGGATTATTTGATAAGTTTAATAGCGTTTTAATTGTTTAAATGTTTATAATAAATTAA
>JBDRGX010000061.1:0-6922 GCA_043817485.1 bacterium | reverse complement strand
ATCAATATAAGGTAAAGAAATAAGTTCTTGATGATAATAAGAAGCAGAAATTCCTCCAACAATTATTGGTGTTTGAGGATGATATTTTTTTATTAATTGAGCTATTTTTAAACAACCATGTACATGAGGCAGCCAATGAAGAGATAAACCAAATGCTAAAGGATTTAATTTTTTAATTAGATTTTCAACATTTAGGTTTGATTGTAATAACATTTTAAGAGCAAGATTTATAATACGAACTTCTAAATTATATTTTTTTAAATAAGAAACAATGGTCATAAAACCCAAAGGATACATTTCAAATATTGGAGTTGAGGGAACAACATCACTTATAGGCCCAAACATAATATTTCTTTTTCTAAAATCATAAATACTTGGAGGATGAAGTAAAATTAAATCTGGTTTATTCAAAATTATCCCTTATCTATTTTTACTTTACGAAGAAAATCAGCACTTTCTTCTGGAGGTATTGGATTGATAAACATTCCTGAACCAATTTCAAATCCTGCAATTTTAGTTACTCGGGCTACTATATTTATATACCAATGCAATGAATCGCTTTTTAATATATCTATAGGAGAAGAACAAAGAACATAATTATAAGCTGGATCATTTAATCCAAAATATAATTTAGCCAAAGTATTTTTTAAAATAGAAGATAAATCATTTATTTCATTGGAAGTAATTTTTAAAAAAGAAGCATTATGTTTTTTAGGAATAATCCAAAGATGAAAAGGCGAAGAAGCTCCATAAGGGACAAGAGATACAAAACTTTTGTTTTCTAAAACAATTCTAATTTTTTCTTTTAATTCATCTTTAATTATTTTACAAAAAATACATTCTCCAGTGTTATCAAAATAACGAGCGCTTTCTTCTAAATATATTTTTGTTTGAAAAGGAATAATAGGTGTAGCAATTATTTGTGAATGAGAATGGATAAGAGAAGCACCAGCCATTTCTTTATGATTTTTAAAAATAATGATTTGTTCTATTCTTTTATCTTTAGCAATTTGAGAAGATCTTAAAAGATATGCTTTTAAAATTTCTTTTACATGATTTTGAGTCATAGTAGCAAGCGTTAAATTATGATAAGGTGTTTCAACAATAACTTCATGTATTCCTATTCCTAACATTAGTCTTTTTATTCCATTGACTTTCCAAATTCGTTTTCCTTTTTCTTCTAATGCTGGGAATTTATTTTTTAAAATTCTTATTTTCCAATTTTTTTTATTACCTATTCTAATAACTTCTCTGTTTTCATCTTGTTTTTCATTTCCTAAACAAAAAGGACAATCTGAGGAATATTGAGGCTGGATTTTTTCCTTTATTTGATTTTTTTTCTCAAAATCAGAAGGTTTTTTAGATCTACTTGGAGCAATTATTACCCAACTACGATTGGTTATATCTTGTCTTAATTCTGGAAATTTCATTTTTTAGAACCATTTTTTCTTTTTAAAAAATATAAGTAAAACAACAACAATTGTAGCCATTACACCTAAAGTAACAAAATAACCATATTTCCAATAAATTTCTGGCATAAATTTAAAATTCATTCCATATAAACTTGCGATAAAAGTTAAAGGTAAAATAATAGTAGAAATAGAAGTTAATACTTTCATGACTTCATTTAATCGATTAGAAATCATTGAAGTATACGCATCTAAAGTATTTGTAAGCATATCACGATAAGAAATTATAGTTTCAGAAATTCTTATATATTGTTCATAAACATCACGAAAATAAATTTTTGTATCACTTTTTATAAAAGATGTTTCCATTCGAGAAAGTATTCCAATTGTTTCTTTTTGTGGAATAATAATTCTAATAAAAAGTAATATTTTTTTTTTTAAACCAAAAATTTCTTCTAATTTTTTATTAGTTGGATCTTTCAACAATTCATTTTCTAATTTGTCTAATTGTTTATCTATTTGGGCAATTAAAGGTGAGTAATTTTCCATTAAAGCATTTGTAAAAGAATATAATAAAAAATCTGGACTTTTTTGTTGTAAAATTTTTTTGCTATTTTGTTGATATATTGAAATGTTTTTAATGGGAAATGGATGAAAAGTGACTAAATAATTTTCTCCCAAAAAGACATTTAATTCAAAAGTTTCAATTTCATCTTCTTTTATAATTCCAATAGCATGCATAACAATAAATAAATATGAATCATATCTATTAACTTTAGGATTATCAGAAGGGAAAATACATTCTTCTATTGTTAAAGCATGAAATTCAAAAACATCACTTAAAATAAAAATATTTTCTTCATCTGTATCACCTTCTATATCAACCCAAATATAAGTATCTTTTGGTTTATTTTTTATTACTTCTCTAATTTCTTCTGCACTTATATTTGATTTTAAATTATTTTGTTCAATCAAAAAAGATTTTATCATTTTTTGTCCATAAAATATATTTGTAAGCATTAATAAATGAATTATTTTTATATAACTTTATAACCTTCTATTTTTCTGTCAAGTTTTTTTTGTTTTTTGTGTGATTGATGCCCTCACATGGTAACCATTCTTTATTAAATCATCAAGGAAATTATTTAAAATAATTGGTTTGTGTAAAGGCGAACGGTTGTTTGCCTGTGTGTGGCAATTATTTGTAGGGGCATCATGAATTTTTAATCTAATTTTTCTTTTAAAAAATTTTTAAATAAATATTTTGAGATTTGTCTCATCCTTGTCTCATTTTCTCAAAATTGTCTCAAAAATTCTCAAATCATTATTTCACAATGAGACATTTTGAGATATTGTGAAATATTGATTTAATATGAAATTGTTTAAAAATGCAGTATAGTGCCAATCTATAACTAATTTTATAAGTTTGGCATAATAATTGCTATATTTAAAGGCATTATGAAGAAAATAAATAAAATTATAAAATTAATAGTAAGTATAATTATTTTAAGTATTAGTAATATGGTTGTAGCTAATGATTTAAAAGGCGAAATGACTTTTCAGGAATGTAAAAAAGCAGTTATAAAAAAGCAATCTTTTGAAAATTATTCTAACTTAGGTTTAGTATGTTGTAATGAAAAAAAATATGGTGAAGCAATTCTTTCTTATAAAAGAGCACTTGAAATAGATTCTAAACAACCTTTTATTCATTTACAATTAGGAAAATTGTATCAATTATCAAATGAGTATAAAAAAGCAATTGAAGAATATAGAAAAGTTGAAAAATCAAAATATATAAAAGAAGATTTATATATAAAAATGGCTGAATGTTATTCTATGCAAGGGAAATATAATTATACAGTAAAATATTTAAAAAAACAATGGAAAACAAAAGGAGAATCTTTAAATACATTTGTAAGTTATTTGGATAATATGTTTAAATTTAATGAAATTAAACAAGAAGAGATTTATAAAAATTTTATCAATAGTTTAATGTAATTTTTCATTTTTCTCCTCCTATGGGGATTGAATTTTAAAATTCAATCCCCATTTTTAATTTAGTAATCACATTTTTTAAAATAATATTGACAATTATGGACAAATATTAATAAAAATTCATTTTGAAAAATTTTAAAATAAAAATAAATTCAATAATAATCTTATTAAGTTATTTTGTAATAAATATAACTATAAAACATTTTAGAAAATTTAAGGAAATGAAATGAAAAAAGATTTAATTAGTCTTAATGATTTATGTATAGAAGAAATAGAAGAAATTTTAATGCTTACAGAAAGCATTCATCATGAAAAACATCCAAAAACATTAGAAGGAAAATCAATTGGATTAATTTTTAATTTACCTTCTTTGAGAACCAAAGTTTCTTTTGAAGTAGGAATTTATCAATTAGGAGGACAAAGTTTTTGTTTACCTTTTGAAGATTTTTAAATGGGACAAAGAGAATTGATTAAAGATATATCTAAAATTTTATCTCGATATTTGAATGGTATTGTTATTCGAACTTTTCAACATGAAACTATTGTAGAATTGGCAAAAGAAAGCAGTATTCCAGTTATTAATGCTCTTTCTAATTATGAACATCCTTGTCAAGTATTAGCAGATATTTATACTATTTTAAGAAAAAAAAACCGATTAGCAGGACTTAAATTAGCATGGATTGGAGATGGAAATAATGTTTGTCGTTCTTTTATTGCTATTAGTCCAAAAGTAAAATTAAATTTATATTTAGCCATTCCAGAAGGATTTGATGTAGATACAGATCTTTTAAATAAAGCAAAAGATGAGGCTTTAAAAAATAAATGTGAGATTGTATTAACTCGAGATCCTCAAGAAGCAGTATCTGGAGCAGATATAATTTATACTGATGTTTGGACAAGTATGGGATATGAAAAAGAAAATATTACAAGAAAAAAAATATTTAAAAAATATCAAGTAAATAAAAAACTTCTTTTGAGTGCTAAAAAAGATTGTTTAGTAATGCATTGTCTTCCAGCACATAGAGGAGAAGAAATTACAGAAGAAGTATTAGAAGGAGAAAATTCTTGTGTTTTTGATCAAGCAGAAAATAGACTTCATTTACAAAAAGGAGTTTTAACATGGCTTCTAAGAAAATAGAAAAAATTGTTTTAGCTTATTCTGGAGGATTAGATACTTCAGTAATGCTTCATTGGCTTAAAAAAAAATATAAAGCTGAAATAATAGCTGTAGTTGCTGATGTTGGACAAGGAATAGATGCTGATTTTTTAACCAAAAAAGCTAAAGCATCTGGTGCAAGTAAAATTTATATTTTAGATTTAAAAAAAGAATTTGTAGAAAATTATATTTGGCCAAGTTTAAAAGCTGGAGCTATTTATGAAAAACAATATCTTTTAGGAACTGCTTTATCTCGTCCTTTAATTGCTCAAAAAATAGTAGAAATTGCACATCAAGAAAAAGCAAATATTGTTGTTCATGGTTGTACTGGAAAAGGTAATGATCAAGTACGGCTTGAACTTACTATTTCTTATTTAGATCCAACTTTAACAATTCTTGCTCCTTTAAGAGAATGGGAATTAAAAACAAGAGAAATGGAAATAGAATATGCTCAAAAATATAATATTCCAATTGAAGCAACTAAAAAATCTCCTTATAGTTTAGATAAAAATCTTTGGCATTTAGCAATAGAAAGTGGAGATTTAGAAAATTTAGAAAAAGAACCACAAGAAGATATTTATCAATTAACTACTTCTCTTAATAAAACTCCATCTAATTCAAAGTATTTAGAAATTTCTTTTGAAAACGGTATTCCAGTAAAAATAGATGATAAAAAATATGATGGTGTAAATTTAATTCAAAAATTAAATGAAATAGGTGGTAAGTATGGTATTGGAAGAGTGGATATGATTGAAAGTCGGCTTGTTGGAATTAAAACTCGAGAAATATATGAATCTCCAGCAGGAACTATTTTATATACTGCTTTATCTGATTTAGAAACACTTGTTTTAGATAGAGAAACCTTGCATTATAAACAACTTTTAAGTTTAAAATATGCAGATTTAGTATATTATGGACTTTGGTGTTCTCCTTTAAGAGAAGCTATCGATGAGTTTATGAATAAACTTCATATTCGGACAACGGGTGTTATTAGAATAAAATTATATAAAGGAAATTGTTGTGTTGTTGGAAGAAAATCAGATTATTCTTTGTATAGACATCAATTAGCTACTTATGGAAAAGAAGATGTTTTTGATCAAAAATTAGCTAAGGGCTTTATTGAATTATGGGGAATGAGTTTGAAAACATTAGGAGAAAAGAAAAAATGAAAAAAGTTTGGCAAGCAAGGTTTTCTAAAGATGTAGATAAATTAGTAGAAGAATTTACAGCATCCATTTCTTTTGATGCAAGATTGTATAAATATGATATTATAGGAAGTATTGCTCATACTAAAATGTTGGCTAAATGTAAAATTATTTTACAAAAAGAATGTAATCAAATTATTAAGGGCTTAAAAGAAATTGAAAAAGAAATTGAAAAAGGTATCTTTAAATTTAGTTTAGAAAATGAAGATATACATTCTAATATTGAAATTAAGTTAATTGAAAAAATTGGAGAAGTAGGAAAAAAACTTCATACTGCTCGTAGTAGAAATGATCAAGTAGTGTTAGATATTCGTTTATTTTTAAAGGATGAAATTAAAAACATAGTAGAATTAATTCAAAAGATACAAGATACTTTATTATCTCGTGCTCAAAAAGATATAAATGTTATTATGCCGGGATACACACATCTTCAACATGCACAACCAATTTCACTTGCTCATTATTGGTTGTCTCATATCACTTCTTTTGAAAGAGATACAGAAAGATTAAAAGAAGTATATAAAAGAACAAATATTTTACCATTGGGTGTTTGTGCTTTAGCAGGGACATCTTTTTCTATTGATAGAAATTTTGTAGCAAAAGAATTGAATTTTTCAGCAATTTCTGAAAATAGTTTAGATACAGTATCAGATCGTGATTTTATGATAGAATTTTTAAATACTTGCGCAATTATAATGATGCATCTTTCTCGTTTTTCTGAAGATCTTATTATTTGGTCAACTATAGAATTTAATTTTATTGAATTAGATGATTCTTTTTGTACTGGCAGTAGTATTATGCCTCATAAAAAAAATCCTGATATTTTAGAACTTATAAGAGGAAAAACTGGTAGAGTTTATGGAAATCTTATATCTTTATTGACTTTATTGAAAGGTTTGCCTTCGAGTTATAATAGGGATTTACAAGAAGATAAAATTCCTTTATTTGATACCATTGATATTACTAAAAACTCTTTATTAATTTATTCAAAAATTTTTGAAACAATGAAAATTAACTCTTTTAATATGGAACAAATGTTAAAAAAAGGATTTTCTACATCTTCAGAAATTTCTGATTATTTAACAAAAAAAGGAGTTCCTTTTAGAAAAAGTTATCAAATATGTGGGGAAATTGTCAAATATTGTTTAAGAAAAAAA